>JAQICV010000072.1 GCA_027858315.1 Candidatus Woesearchaeota archaeon | reverse complement strand
ATATGCATAAGAATATTTCTTTTATTCTAAATTTTCAATTTAGATTTTTTATTCAAAAAATAAATTTTTAGATAAAAATAGATAATTAGTTGTTGTTTATACTCAATCGGATGAAGCCTGAAATAAAATATTCTTTCAGTTAAAAGTAAAATATATAAATGAGATAATTCCTAATTTACTATGGAATCATCTTGGAGTAAATGGAATCTTGAAACAAAAAAGAAAAAATTAACCCCAACACTACAAGAAACACTCGAATTATTTTTCAATAAAAACTCAATTTCTCAAATTGCAAAAAAAAGAGGATTTGAAGAAGAAAGTATTGAAAGGCAAATAATAGATTTAATAACTCAAAGTTATATCAATATTGATGATATTTTAGAAGAGAACATAAAAAAAGAAATTTCAGACATTATTGAAAAAAATAAGGATTTAAAACTCTCCGAAATAAAAGAAGCAGCAAATGAGAAAATAACATTTTTTCAAATAAAATGTTTCATTGCTCATTTAAACTCATTTGCAGAAAAAATGGAGGTAAAAATTCCAAAGAAAAAATATTTTGGTAAGAAACAAAAATGAAACAAAATAACAAAATAATCTTTTTTGATTTAGATGATACATTATTTAATTCAGCTCTATTTGTGAATAATGCAAGAGATGCAAGTTTTCAAGCAATGATTGATGAGGGTTTACATACAAATAAAAATGATTTGTGGAGAAAATTTCAAAAAGTATATGAAGAAAAAGGTCCAAATTCAACAAAGCATTATGACTCAATTTTGGAGAGTTACGGTTTAGATAAAAGGGAAATTGATATGTATTCTGCAGTTGCAGTTATGACTTATCATAAAACTAAAAGAGATATTCATCGATATCTCCCAAAAGGAGTTATTAAAGTTCTAAAAAAATTATCCAAAGAATATACTTTAGGAATAATTAGTTCAGGTATTGGAATAAAACAATGGGAAAAATTATTTAGATTAGAAATAGACCATTTTTTTGATAAGAAAAATATATACATAACTGATAGTATCGAACATGAAAAAAATATTAATCTTTATCAAAAAATTTTGATTCACTATAAACATGATTTAAAATTCAAAGATTTGTTTATGATCGGAGATAAGGAATCTACAGATATAACTCCTGCAAATTATGTAGGATTTACAACAATAAGAGTAAAAGGAGAAGGGAAATATAATGGCGATTATTTAGATTCAAAAGCTGATTATAAAACTGAAAATCTTGAGCAAATATTAAAATTAGGTTTGTTTTAAACTTCTAACAGTAAGAAAAATATATAAACTGAATTCTTTTAAATTTCATTATGAAACTAAAAGTACCTCATATTTTATTATTAATTTACTTGGTAGTATTTATTGCATTAGGAATTAATCCTTATGATAGAACAGTATGGATAGCAGAAAATCTACCTATTTTTTTAATAGTTTTATTTCTTGTTTTAACTTATAGAAAATTTCAATTTTCAAACACATCTTACATTCTAATGTCTTTTTTAATCTTCATGCACACAATCGGAGGTCATTATACATTCTCAAGAGTACCATTTGATTGGTTCACAAACTTCTTTGGATTTGAAAGAAATCATTATGATAGAATTGCTCATTTCACAGTTGGATTTTACGCATATGCAGTTGCAGAATTTTTAACAAAAAAGAAACTTGTAAATTCTAAATGGGTAGTTTTCTTATTTGCAATATTTGCAATCATGTCCCTTGCTGGAGCTTATGAATTATTTGAGTGGCAATTTGCAGTTATAGGAGATTCTGAAGCAGGAATGGAAGTTCTTGGTTCTCAGGGTGATATTTGGGATGCTCAAAAAGACATATTAGCTGATACACTAGGAGCAATTTCTGCAACAGCATTATTTGCTTTCATATTTAGAAGAGACTTGAAGAAGATAACTAAAAGAAATAACTGATGGCTAGATTTGTAAAAAATAAAAAGGCAAAAGGGACAGCAGCAGAAAACGAACTAATCCATAGATTTTGGGACACAAATGAATGGGTATGTATAAGAGTTGCAGGTTCAGGTTCAACAAAATATCCTGCACCAGACTTATTAGCCTCAAGAGGAGATAAAAAAATAGTAATGGAAGTAAAAGTAGTAAATGGTGTAAAAAAATATTTTACTCGTCAAGAAATAAATGATTTAAACTTCTTCTCAGAAAAATTTGGTGCAGAAGCTTGGGTTGGAGTAAAATTTGAAGGAAACCAATGGTACTTCATTCCAACTTCAGAACTAGAACAAACTAAATCAGAAAACTATGTAATTGATTTAATTACAATGAAAAGAAAAGGATTCGAATTTGAAGATATGATTGGATAATTTTTATTGATTACCACCCAGTTTTTAGACAACTAATTTTTATAATAAAAGAAACATATAATATTATATGGAACAATTAAAATTAGTATCTTGGAATGTAAATGGTATAAGGGCAATCATGAAAAAAGATTTTTTAGACTCAATTAAAGAAATGAATCCTGATGTCTTTTGTCTTCAAGAAACAAAGGCGCATCCAGACCAATTAGAGCATGAATTAGAGGTTTTAGGATACAAGTACGAATATTGGAACTCTGCCGAGAAAAAAGGTTACTCTGGGACAGCTATATTCTCTAAGTTAGAACCTGTAAATGTATCCTACGGTTTAGGAATTGAAGAGCATGATACCGAGGGTAGGGTAATCACTGCTGAATTTGAGAAATTCTTTTTAGTCACTGTATACACTCCAAACTCCAAACGAGAATTAGAAAGACTAGATTACAGATATGAAAAATGGGATATAGATTTTTTAACTCATGTAAAAAAACTAGAACAAATAAAACCTGTAATCTTTTGTGGCGACTTAAATGCAGCACATAAGGAAATAGACATTAAAAACGACAAATCAAATATGACAACAAAAACAAAACCTGGAAGTGCAGGATTTACTGATAAAGAAAGAGAAGGAATTGACAATATAATTGCAGCAGGATTCATTGATACATTCAGACTATTTAATCCAGAAAAAGAACAATATACTTGGTGGACATATATGTTTGGCGCAAGAGGAAACAATGTTGGTTGGCGTATAGATTATTTTTTCACATCAAACTTATTAAAAGGCAATTTAACAAATGCACAAATAAGAGATGAAGTAATGGGCTCAGATCATTGTCCTGTAGAATTAGAAATTAAATTTTAATTTTAATTCGTTATATTTTTTATTCCAAAAATATCCTATAATTCTCTCTCAAATAATAATCATCAACACCAACTACAGAATAATTAATCTCAAACCCATTTGAAACATCTATGACAACATAATCCCAACCAAGAATATCCCCATTATATATTCCTGAAGTAGAATTAGTCCAATTATACAATGTATTAAAAGAACCATAAGCAAAACTACTATCTACAAATTCAAGTTCAGTATGATAAAGTGAACTATTAGTAGCAGAATTATTAGTTACAAGTTCAACCATATACAAATCAGTATTAATACTTCTAATACTCTTTCTAATTTTTGCAAAATAATCTTTAATAAAAATAAAATGATTAGTTGTAGAATTAACATCATTACTCAAAGAATCAACAACATTAATCGTCCAATTATAAACTCCTGGAGCAAGAGTCAAATTAATAAAAGTATCAACTCCACTATCACAAGAAACATTTCGATTAAAAACATCATTCAAATAAAAACTACAATTAAAAGTTGAATCATCATCATCAACTCTAAATGAAAATTCTATAGTTCCATTTCCAATAAATTTACTAGCGTTAATAGGACTAATTAAAGTAATAGTTGGAATAGTATTATTTGTAATGTTGATAGTTGCGTATTGTGATAAATTGGTACTAATCCTAGAAGTTAAATTTGATAAAACAAATACACTAACATTGACTTGAGTGCCAATTGAACCAGATGCATTAACATTCCAATTGAAAATACAACTACCATCCTCACTAGGAACACAAGACTGTAAATTAGATGAACTAGTCCAGAGCGGCATTATTCCAGAAGCAGTTGAAATAGCATTAATCAAATCTAAAAATGTCCCATCAAATCCTGAAGCAGGAGTAGAAGCTCCAACCTTAGTATTATAATCAAGCCTAATTCTTCCATCTCCTCCAGCTCCACCAGTATCTGATCCATATCCTATAACACTAGCTCCACCCTTAGCATTAACATCACTCATCGAAAGAGTATGAGCAACAAGCCAAATAGTACCACCTGCTCCTGCTCCACTAGTTCCTCCATTATTCTGACTAATTTCTCCTTCCTCACCTTTCGATAAAACTCTTGCATCAATAATTTCTTGAGAGTAAACAATAACGATTCCTCCTCCATCAATATATTCTGGGAAGATCGCAAGGCCATCATTATCTCCTCCTCCTCCAGCTCCTCCACCACAAAATAATTTAGATAAATCAACTAAACCGATACTTGTTCCACCACTAGCATCTGTTCCAAATTGTCCTAATCCATCTCCACCTACTCCTGCATGTCCTCCTCCTGCGCCAGGCTCACCACCAAGTCCAGTTGGACCATAACCTCCACCACCTCCATTTCCATTAGCACTCAATGAATTAGTTCCCAATCCTAAATATCCCTCACCTTGATCTCCCCAAGCGCTATCTCCACAATTATTACAATCTCCTCCTCTAAAACCTTTCTCTGAAACATTAATATAACCTAGAGTTTTGACATAATTAGAAGCTCTAAATACAACAACTCCTCCAGATTCTCCATTCCAAGCAGGAGCAGTAATTGAAGCCCCTAAATTAACATCAACTCTACTATATTGAGGAACTCTAACAACTTGAGTAGCTGAAGCAGAAGTAACATTAAAAGTACCTGAACCAAAATCATTTTTAAGACCTGAATCAAGAGTTAAAACATTCCCAACTTTATTTGAAATACTTACAAACTCATAATAACCTGAACTACCAATACCAGAACCATTTTGCATTTGAATAATTAAAACCTCATCACCAATACTAAAATCAGTCCCATCATTAACAGTAATAGTTGCATCTCCAGACAACTCATTGCCAGCCAAATAAGTGTATGAATTAACAACAGTATTTGCAGCAGTAACATTTAATTCTCCATCACTTGAATCACCAAATGGATTCTTAGTCAAATTATAAACTGCATAAGCACTAACATTTGAGCAAGTTCCAACACAATCCATCGTAGCTTTAATAGTGAAAGTTTGATTCTGTCCAATCTGTTTAATACTATAAGGAGTAGGTAAGTCAAGATTAATCTGAATTGGTCCATAAACTCTATTAATTTCACAATCAATTTTAATAAGAGTCTTATCAGTATACTCATCAGAAGTCACATTAAATACAGCGCTATAAGAACCCGAATCAGAATCAGAACATTCAAATTCAATATTTTTAGTACTACTATCACTCAAATTAATTCCATTAGTCCAATTACTAGTAATAGTAGAACAATTTCCACTCTCACAAGCTACAATAATATTAGAATTATTCCCAATACTTGAAACAACATCTAAAACAACACTTCTATTTCCACTTTGTTTATTAAAAGGAGCAAAAGTATAACTAGTTACATTAAATGATACTACATTTCCTTCAACAATTTTAATAGTTAAATTATCACTAGTAATATTATCATATGCACTAATATTTGAATTTGCTAAAACATTAACCAAATACTTCTCTCCAATATCTCCAGTCATATTAACAATCCATGAAACACTACAACTCTCTCCACTAAATAAAAGACAATACTGTGGCTGAGAAGAAGAACTCCAAATAGGAGTAGTTCCACTAACAGTTGAAATATCGTTAAACAAACTAGATGAATTATACATTGAATGCAAACTCAAATTCCCACAAGAAGTTGAACTCTTCCCCTCACATGAAACAGTAACATTAATCTCTTGAGTATAATTTTGTAAAATAGCAATAATTGCAGCAGTTGAAGGTGAAGTAATACTAATACTAATATTTGGATAATATTTTTGTTCAGAACCATAAAATGTAACCGCGCTATGATCTAAAATATTATTAGAAGTTTGTGAAAACCAATTATCATCTAAATATGAATCTTGGGTTCTCATCTCATAAATATTTCCAGTAAAATAAATCCCAGGACCAAAATTACCATCATGATAATCTTTATTATTTGCTCCAGTATAAGCAATACCTCCATCACCACTATGTGCATCCATATGATCTGGTGAAGCAAGTGTAGTAATAAGTACTCCATCCAAATAAAGCGAATAATTTCCACTCTCAGAAAGATACATTGTAGCATAATATTTAGTATTAGCAGCAACAGACACATTAAGATGATTACCAGCCCAACTAGGAGAACTCTCAGACCACCATCTTGCATACAACTCTCCTCCAACAATGTACATCAAAATTCCATTAGTGCCTCCTCCTTCTGCAAAAAGAGTCTGTCTTGTTGTAACATCACTACTAGTCTCAAACACAATCTCATGAACCCTATCCATCCACTCAATTTCCCAATAAGCAATATTTGTAAGTGACCATGCATCATTTCCATCAAAAGTTAAACCATGACCCAAGAATGTATTATTAACAGTAGGCGCTCCAACATCTGCAACTCTATCTCTATTATTTGAAGTAGAATCTTGTCCAGTTGAATCCATATGATAAACAATTCCATAATTAGTATTCCAAACTGAAGTAGGATTAGCAGCGCTAAGAACAGTTGAATTACCATAATACATACAAACACTATTATTACCAAGAGAAAAATTAGGAATCTTAACCCAAACACTTGCAAAAGAAGCATTATACAATTCAACTTCATACTCTAACTGACTACTCTGTGGCG
The DNA here is from genome assembly GCA_027858315.1 of Candidatus Woesearchaeota archaeon. Classification (NCBI taxonomy): domain Archaea; kingdom Nanobdellati; phylum Candidatus Woesearchaeota; species Candidatus Woesearchaeota archaeon. The sequence goes on along the minus strand of JAQICV010000072.1, from coordinate 55,765 downwards.
AGCTACAATCTCCGTTAATAAATCTTAAATCATCATAATCTGCTTGCATATTAGTCTCATAACTAATATTAAAATAAACTGGGAAATCAGACAATACAGAAAATCCATTATTTGTTGCATTAATCTCTTTTCTATACTCAAAATCATCATTCCACCAATTATTTGCACTATGTACAAACTGAATACTAAACATACTAAGCACTAGAATCATCATCCAAAACTTCAAAGTCCTTTGCACATTTATGTTTATCATTTTAGTCAACCCCTACAACAAAATAATTTCCAAGATAATAATCATCAACTCCGACAACTGAATATGTATTATTAAATTCTAAATTCAATTCCCAACCAAGAACAGTTCCATTGTAACTTAAGCCTGAAGTTATATTTTCCCAATCATAAAGCGTTCCAAAAGACCCATAATTAAAACTATTATCAACAAAATCAATAATATTATAATTAGGAATCTCACTCAAAATAGAGCTAACATTTTGAATTATTTTATACTGGTCATTATTCTCAAAAATAATTTCCTTTCGAATTCTTAAATCATATTCATTAATCAAATTAAAATAATGCTTAGAGGAATTAATTGTATTATTCTCATTATCTAAAACTTCAACAATCCAATTATAATTTCCACGAGGAAGTGTTAGATTATAATAATTAATTGTATTATTACATCCAAAACTTCTATTCAATAAATCATTCAAATATAAATTACAAGATAGATTATATTCATTATCTGTAATATTAAATCCTAATTCAATAGTTCCATTTCCTAAAATATTTGTTGAGTTTAAAGGTGAAGTCAAATTAATAATTGGAACTTGCGCATTATCTGAAATCCAGCTAATGTTCAAATTATCCAAACTTACACTTGATAGTCCATCACTACTAACAATTAATTTCACAATCATAGAATTATTTCCAGTAAAATTACTAAACGCTAATCCATTACTCATATTATACCAACTCATTCCATAATCAAAACTCAAATTAACTTCTAATTTATTACTTCCAGAATTATACTCATCCCAGGTAATATTTGTAATACTTGTAATATCTTTAGTAGTATTAATCGATTTGAAAATCACTTCGCTACTCCCTGACCTATCGGCAATATTCTCACTAACACTTCCAATACCCCAAGTCAAATTTGCTACAAGTACATCTGAAGAAATAGGAGTAAATGCTTCATTACACCCATTATTATCATCATAATACCACTGTCCAGAATTATAACAAACTGCAACAAAATAATTACTCTGTTGAGCATGTGGTGCTGGACTAAATCTTGTATGAATATCTTCCTCAGAATACATAACAAATCCTACTGTTGAGAAATCAGAATCTAATGTAGTGACTCCATTACCAATATGTGGTGCTGAAACATTTGTTCCATTTTGACGAACAAACCAACAATTAGCATCTCCTCCAATACAAGTAATATCTACTTCACCAGCATTAGCAGCACCATTCCATTGATTAGCGATATAAGTCATATCTGAAGATAAAACTCCAATTTCTAAACCTTGGTAATATTTAATTGAACCACCTGAATATGAAATATTTTCACCATTCCATAAAGCATCATTAAAAGAATCAATACTTGAATCATCAACAAAATTTTCAAAGAAATTACCTTTCATATCAATAGTAAATGAATTATTTAATGATGAATTAAAATTATCATAACTATCATTAGCAAATATATTAATTGCATAATCTCCTTCAGCTAAATGCAGATATGATGTATCGATGCTTAAACAATTATTACACAAACTATGATTTAATCCATTATCAATATTAAACCAACTAGTAACAGTCTCACTAAAACTTACATTAATCGTAGGTGTTACATCCTGAACGCTTCCAAAAGGAGAATGCAGATTAATTTGAGGCAGAGTTTTATCAATAATTAATGTATGATTAACTCCCCAATCAAATCCTCCTGATTGATCATAAGCAACACAACTCCATAAATAAACTCCACTACTCAAAGGAAGACTAATTGTGAAATTTGTACTATTAATTTGTCCAATTAAATTAGTAGTTTGATTCAAACTCCAACTTCCACTAAAATTACCATAAATTGAGATATTATCTAATTCAGTTGTATTTGTTGTAACAGCAGAACAAGTAAATTCAACAGTATTATTCCCTGTAGTATAATTTGTTATAGGATTCATATAAGTCAAAGTTGTATCAACTGCTTCTTCACCTCCAATAATAAACCCAGGCTCATTAGCTACATATTTTCTAATTCTAATATCTTTGAAATAAATATCACCACTTGCATCTGCATCATCATCAATAGGTAGGTGAATATGAGTAGGAGTAACAGTAAAATCATTCAAAACGCTACCTACATCTTCCCAATTACTTGAACCTGAATAAGGATCATCAGGAACAATACCCCAATTAGTTTGAGAACCACACCATCTATAATTATTAGTATCTTCTTGGACAGTATTTGTATCAAACTTAATAGAAGCAATCTCACCACAATCACTAGATCTAAAACTTAAATCTAACATTTGTGACCCATTATTATAAATTGCATAACTAGTAAATCCACTCAAAACCTTCCAGGAATTTCCCCAAGTATGAAAAGTTCTACCATTCTCTAAAATATCTCCATTTCCTGAAGAATCCTGTCCTGCTCCTTCTGAAGAAATTGTAAGACCACTCATATTAAAGTAGAAATCAAAGACTGCACTAGCATTAGTTCCCTCATAACTAGCACCTGAGTTTCCATAATACATAAAAACATTATATCCTGCAGTTGTAATTCCTGAAGGGATTTTTGTCCATAAATAAATCTCCTCGGAACTAGAAGAACAATTCTTAATCCAATAATCTAATTTAACACTATCAGTATCATCAACAAGCCTAATCTTAGATAAATTATTATAACATGCTTGACTCCAATCAAATCCAGCACCTACAATCGTAGAGTTCAAAATAATCTCTACAGAATAATCTGCAGGAGCAGTTCCACTAGGAGTTGAAACATTAATTGTTTGTCTTAATGGATAACTACCATCCCACCAACTAAATCCTAAATTAATCATAAGTAACATCAAAACAAAAACCATACTAATTTTAATCAAAGATTTTCGACTAATCATTGGCTCTGACCTCCAAGCATTAGTTTTACTTTTTTATCTTCTATCTTTAATTTATCTGAATGGTCTAAATACGCAAGAATAACTTTATATGTTTGATACATAATTTTTTTTGGCAATGAATTCCAAAGTTCAGTTTTAGAGTAAAGCCCCGAATTCTCTACTAAAAAACTCTCAATAGAACAAATTGTATTAAGTGTTGCATTATGATTTTGTGCACTAAAATTATCTAAATTAAATTTAGAATCTCTTCCATTCCATATAACTTTCTTGCCCCGAATTGTTATTTTATTAGAATTAAGAAGATATTCTAGCACTATTTTGTAAGATTGATACATGATTTTCTTTGGTAATGCCTTCCAAAGCTCAGTTTTAGAGTAAAGCCCCGAATTTTCATAGATAAAACTCTCTATGTTAATTATAGTACTAAGTGTACATGCATGATTTTTTGAAGAATAACCTTCGGGGCTAAAAATCATATAAACTTATATGATTTTCTATTTATAAGTTTATTTGTGATTTTTATTGTAAAAACACATTTGTTATAACAAAACTTTAAAAACAAACATAATAAGATAATATCATGCAAAGAGAAGAAATAAGAGATTATGTTTCAAAATATAAAAATCAATATTCTAGAGAATCAATAATAAATCAATTAGTATCTCATGGAGTAAAAAGAAAAGAAGTAGAATTAGTATTCAAAAAATTAGAGACTAGACCATCCCAAAGTGAATATAAATCACCATCAGTATTTCTTATATTATTTATTGTCATCATTTTTTTCACATTTGTTGGAGTATTAATATTCTCAATATTTAATTATGTAGATTTTGATAAAATTGAAGTCTCTAGTGGATTACTTTCAAACAAATTAGATTTAACTAATAATCTTATAGGAGATTCATCATCAATGATTTATGATATAAATAAAAATGAATTCACAATACTTGTAACATTTGTTGGAACAAGAAGTTCTAATTTAATCTTGGAAGGTTCTCAAGTATTAATTGAAAATAAAATTTGTCCTCTAAAAATTGCGCAAAATTTAGCTACTCAAACTGAGTCTCCATCTGATATAAGTTTTATTAATGGCCAAAATGGCTTACTAACATTTGATTGTACAAGTTTAGAAAATATTGAATCAGGAGATATATTAGAAGGAAATATTAATATAATATTACAAAATCCAAAAACTGGGATAAATATTCCTTCAACAGGAACATTTAGAACTACTGTCCAATAATTCCCTAATCAATCATAACAACTTTTTTTAAACATAAATACTAATATAATTCTTATGAACTTAAAAGATTTAAAACTCAAGTCTAATGATATTAGAAAAGATATAGTTTTAATGTTAAACAAAGCAAAATCAGGACACAGTGCTGGAGCAATTGGTCTTACTGATATTTTCACAACTCTATATTTTGATAATCTAAAACATGATCCTAAAAAACCAAATAAAGAAGATAGAGATTTCGTAATTTTATCAAATGGTCATATATGTCCAGTTCTTTATGCAACTCTTGCGCATTCAGGTTATTTTCCAAAAAAAGAACTCTTATCTTTAAGAAAATTAGGCTCAAGACTCCAAGGTCATCCACATAACAATTCACTTCCAGGAATTGAAAACTCTTCAGGTCCTCTAGGCCAAGGTTTGTCTCAAGCAGTAGGACTTGCAGCATCTCTAAAAAGAGATAAAAAGAAAAACAAAGTATATTGTTTTGTGGGAGATGGGGAATTAAATGAAGGTCAAATTTGGGAATCTTTACTATTTGCAGGAAAAGAAAAACTTGACAATTTAATAATAATTGTTGATAGGAATTTCATACAAATTGATGGAAATACTGAATTTGTATTACCGCTTGAACCTTTAAATAAAAAATTCACAGCATTTAATTGTAAATCAATAGAATTCAATGGAAACGATATAAAACAAATCAAACATGTATTTAAAGAAATAAAAAAACTAAAAGGAAAACCAATAGTCCTAATTGCAAAAACAACTCCTGGAAAAAATATATCTTTCATGGAAGGAAAATCTGAGTGGCATGGAAAAGTACCAAATGATGAAGAAGCAAAACAAGCAATCAAAGAACTTGAAGCTATTGAATTAAAAATTAAAAGAGGTGAATTCTAAAATGATGATAATAATTTGCGAATCAAATTTTAGCAGCGTTCAAAAAATCAGCGAGGTGAGTTTTTGAAAATGCTCAAAAAACCTAAAATCTTGGACACAGAAATAAAAATTGAAACAAAAAAAGAATTAGATGAAATAAGAGTAATTAATTCGACAAAAAAAAAAGTAATAAGAGAAGCAAAAGACTTTAAAATAATTACAAAAGAGAAAGAAATAGATTATAAACAATTTTTAAAAGAAAATAAGTTTGATGGTATAATCAAAATTCAAAAAAATGATTATAAATTAATACATAAAAATCAAAAATTATTAACTCATTTTAATTTACAATATTCTGGACATGAAAAAGGAAAAGTGTATTTACTCGTGAAAATTTTAAAACAAGGCCACTACATCTCAGATGAAGATTTTTCTTATCCAGTTTTAGATTTAAACAATTGTTATGTGGCAAAATGTTTAGAAGTTAGAAATTACATAGATTGCAATACATTACAAAAAGAAGATTTTGAAAATTCATTTGAAAATATAAAAAATAAAACAGAATTAAAAAAACAAATATTAGAAAGATATTCTCATTCACTTCCTGAATTCTCAAATAAAGAAATTCTAGATTTAGGAGTAAGTATAACTCAATTAGAAATTATTGACAAATTTACTTTTGAAGAGCTAAAAAGAAAAATTTCAGAATCATATATTTCAACTTTAGACGATAACTCAAAAGGTCAAACTAGAAATGGTTTTGGAAAAGCAATGGTTGAGCTTGCTAAACAAAATAAAAACATTGTAGGTCTTTGTGCTGATTTAAAAGATTCTTTAAAACTAGGTGAATTTGCAAAACAAAATCCAAACAATTTTTATGAATTTGGAATCTCTGAACAAAATATGCTCTCTGCAGCAGCAGGAATGACAATCAATAATAAAATACCTTTTGTAGCATCATACGCTGCATTTAATCCTGGGAGAAATTGGGACCAATTAAGAGTTAGTGTATGTTACTCAAATACTAATGTAAAAATAGTAGGTGGTCATGCAGGACTTACAACTGGCCCTGATGGTGCAACACATCAAGCACTAGAAGACATAGCAATAACAAGAACTCTTCCAAATTTAGTAGTAATAGTTCCATGTGATGAAAATCAAACCAAACAAGCAACAATTGCTTCAGCTAAATATAAAGGCCCTGTATATATAAGATTATCACGAGAAAATGGTATGAATATAACTAATACTAAAACTGAATTCGAAATTGGAAAATCTCAAGTTTTAGATAAAGGTGAAGACTTAACAATAATCGCAACCGGACTAACAGTCCAATTTGCTCTAAAAGCAAGAGAAGAATTAAAACTTCTAAATATTTCAGCATCAGTAATTAATCTACACACAATAAAACCACTTGATGAAAAAACAATTCTTGAATACGCAAGAAAAACAAAAGCAATAATAACAATTGAAGAACATCAAATCCAAGGAGGAATGGGAAGTGCAGTTTCAGAATATCTCTCACAAAATTATTCAGTCCCAATTGAGATGATTGGCGTACAAAATACCTTTGGAGAAAGTGGAAATGGATATGAACTTTTAGAAAAATATAATATCTCGACAAAAGAAATTATTCAAAGAGCAAAGAAAATATTAAAGAGAAAGTAATTATTATTTAACTGCTTTAAGAGAGTTCTTCTTAATTCCCTCATTAAATCTATTACCAAGATTTTGAAGATAAGTATCATATAATACATCAATATTATTATAGCCTTTTGCAAAACTGTACTCTTTTGATAAATCAAATATATATGAAGCTTTATGAAAATTAATTACAGATTTCATAAATCTCAAATAATTATTCCTATCATAATAAATAGGCCATTCAAATTGTGTTTTAATATTTAATTTTTCTCTACTATTACTAACACTAATATAACAAACATTATATGACTCACTTTCTTCAAAACCATTTTCATCTTCTTCTAAACTTTCAGCATCTATTCTAAAATCATTAATTGTAGAATATTCACCATCCGTAGCATCTAAAAAATTTTGAGCAATTATATCATCATATTTAAGAGTATCAATAGAAGACTTAACTCTAGACAAATTATTTCCTATTCTTTTTAAGATTTTAACAAGTTTCAAATGATTACTTTTATCACTCTCAATTTCTGTTTTAACTAATAAAGTTCCACTTGACTCATTAAAAGATATATAATTATAAACTAATTCCATAACTAAAAAATATTTCTATCCTTTATATTATTTACTATTTAGTAATAATATTATTTTTGAGCTAAACTATTAGAAAATAACTCTTCAACACATTTATCTCTTTTTTTAATATCTTTAATAATATTCTTGATATTATTTTTCATTGTATCAAGTTTATATTCAAATTCAAATTCAACACCATAAATCTGTTCTATGTAATCATAAACTAATACAAGTCCATCAAAATGATCTTTAATATTAATGATTGGGAATCTAAATTTATTTTCAAAGGTAATTGTATCTCTAGAAACAAGATAATCTAAAATAAAAACTTCTTCTTTTTCAATTTCTCTTAAATCATTTAGTTGAGATTGAGAATATATGAGACTATTACCAGTATTTATTACTCCATTTTTTTTGTATTTAATTGGTGAAAGAATTGGTTCTAATTTACAAGGAATAGTAGTTTTAATATTTTTATTCATAAAGGACCAAGTATTAAATAATACCGATTCAAGTTTGTCTGGAGAATTTTTTTCTACTAAATCTATATCAACATTTAAATGAAAATCATAATAATCTAAATCAGCTTTAAAATGCATATAGTTAATATAGTTAGGACTCATATATTAACGTTTTCATTAATAAACAAACCTTTATAATAATATTATACTATGAAGTATTTATGGAATTCAAATTTAAACCTAGTGTTAATAGAGTTTTATTTCCAAGTATGATAATATTTATCTTTTTTATTATAATATTTATTATAGGAATAGGAATAATAAACTTAGTTCCACAAGTTGATTACTATACTAAATTAGCTGGCAATTCGCTTATAGTATTTTTAATATTAGTACTAATAACTTCATTTGTAAACTCAATTGGGAAAGTTAGAAATACAACCTATTTCATTAATAAAAAATTCATAACAAGAAATAAAAAATTCATAAGTGAAATTCAAGAAGATATACCAATAGGACAAATTACAAATGTTGATTATAGAATAAGTTTTTTTTTAGACAAACTATTTGGGACAGGTTCAATTGCAGTATATACAAGTGGTTCTAATTCTGCTGACATTAACATTTCAGGAATTAAAGATGTTGTAAAAATATATGAAGGTATAAATAATTTACTTAAACTAAATAAAAGTATTGAACTTAACGCAGAAGGAGAAGTTCGAGGCACTCATCAAAAAATTGAAGAAAGTAAATTAGTTGAGAGAATTAAACCGAGTGCAGGAATTGCTACAGCATTTAGTGTTTTTTCTACATTTATTTCCTTTATTATGTTTGGTGTATATGTATTAATAGATTCAAGGATAGCCTTATACTCGAGTTATCCTATCTTAAGTATATTTATGGTTTTGGTAGTCTCAATTATTTGGTTATTCATCGCTCCTTTTTTTACATACAAAGCATACAAAAAAAAATACTATGATTTTTATACGGACAAATTAGAATACTATGATGGTTTTTTTAATTTACACAAAGCAACAATTCCTCTTGAGAGAATAACAAATATTTCCTTACACAAAGGTTTAATAGAAATGATAGTTGGAGTATCAAGAATCGATATTGAGACTGCAGGAAGCTCAGGTGCAGAAATTAAAATAAGTTATGTCAAAAATGGTGAGGCCATAATTGCAAATTTAAAGGAGGTATTAAAGAAACATGGAAGAAATTAGATTTAAACCAAGCATTAAACCAGAAATGTATCTTTCAGGATTTTCAGTAATTTACTTAGTATTAATAATAATACTTGCTATTTTAATTCATCCTACAATTTTATTTGGAATTGCAATATTAATTCCAATAGGTCTTGGAGTAATAGCAGGAATATTTTCAAAAATATTTTTAACATATACAATAACTAATGAAAATGAGATAATGATTAAATACTCTTTTTTATCCGAGCAATCTAAATTTTTTAGAGTTGATCAAATAACTAGTATAACTCAGTCAAGATCTCCTATTCAAAAATTAACAGGATTAGGTAGTGTTCAATTTGGAATATTTGGTAAAAATAATTTTAATTTACAACCAGGAGAAAATGCTAATGCTTACAGAATAAATTCAATTTTCTCTTCAATAGAAAACTATGATGAGATATTTCAAAGATTAGCAAGAGTAATACATCTAGAAACAGACACTAAAGATATTTACAAAGAAAAACCTTCAACATCTCCTAAAATATTTTCAATAGGATTAAATTTAATTTTCATGGTTTTATTTTCAATAGTTTCATTTTTCATATATGAATTTGTACTGAGAATCTTGCCTACAAATAGTTATAATCTTCCTGAAGACACACAAATAGTTAATATGATTGCTTTAGGAATTATAGGTTTTTATATGTTAATCTCTCTTCTAATTTTATTAGGGCAATTCATAGGTTATTTAAGATTAAGACAAAAAACGAATTATATTTATGAAGACAAAGTTGAATCAAGTTATAGTTACTTTTTTTCTTCAGCTAAAACTTATGTACCAATTAAAAAAATAACTAATACTCAAATTAATAGAAATTTGATTTCGTACTCTTTATTCAAAGTTGGTTCTGTAAAAATCTTTACTGGAGGAGACAACGACCCTAAACTTGAACTATTAAGAAATTATGAAAGATTCTCTGAAATAGTCTCTAATTTATATTCAGGAAAATCAGTAAAAGAAGCAATTGAATACAGAAAAGAGGAAGGCTATAAGACTAGTCCTTCAAGTTCATTCTTTATCACAAATTTATTTTGGACAAGTATTTTTTTTATACCAATAATTGCAGGTTTATTTCTCATACCTTATGGATTTATAGGCTCAATTTTCTTTGGAATAATTTATTTATTAATAATAATATTAAGATTAATTTTATGGAAAAATACTTCTTATGAATTTTTTGATAATAAGATTGTTGATAAAAGTGGAATTTTAAATATTACTAAAAAAGAGATTTACTTTAAAAATATAAAACATATTGAGTTGAGAAGAAACTTGTTATTTGATAGAATTCTATCACAAGGTACTGTTTTTTTATACACACCAGGAACTGGGATGGTAGATAATAAAATAAATTCAGTAAAAGAATACGAGCAAGTATATAAAGAACTAAAAGAAATAATTGGTGAGATGAATTAATTATCACCAAAGATTTTATAAATGAGTAAACTTTTTATTTAATTAGATGGATGAGTTTGTTCTTATAGGCGATGTGGGTGGGACAAATTCAAATTTAGCATTAGTTCAAAGATTAAAAAAGGATTATGAGATAATATTTCAAAAACTTCAACCTAATGCTGCATTTGATTCTTTTGAAAACCTACTAAAAGATTTTTTAAAAATTTGTAATATAAGATATAAAGTTGAACCTGAAAAAGCAATTTTAAGTGTCGCAGGTGAAATTGATAAATATAGAGTGAAATTATCAAATTCTAAATTTATTATTGATACAAAAGAACTTGAGAAAAAAACAACTCTAACAAAGATAGAGTTATTAAATGATTTTGAAGCAATTGCATACTCTGTAGAAAAATTAGAGAAAAAACATGTTAAAATTTTAAACAAAGGAACAGTTCAAAAAGGTAAAACTGCAGCTGTAATTGGAGCAGGAACTGGTTTCGGGAAAGCTGTTCTAATATATGATAAACTAAACAAGAATTATTTAGTTCAAGCATCTGAAGGAGGACACTGTGATTTTGTAGCATATGATAAAGAAGAGTTGGAACTAGTTGAATTCATAAGAGAAAAAGAATCAAAAGAAGTTGTGGTACTTGAAGATATAATTTCTGGAAGAGGTATAGAATATATATATTCATTTTTACAAAAAAAATATACTGGAATTGAAAATAAATCTTCTGCTGCAAAAATTTCTGAGAATAAAAAAAAGGATCCAATTGCAAGAGAAACAATGAGACAATTTTTCAAATATTATTCTAGAGCATGTAAAAATCAAATACTTGAAACTCTATGTGAATCTGGTCTTTATATTGGGGGAGGAATAATTGCAAATAATATGGATTTCTCTAAAAAAGAATTCATAAAAGAGTTAACAAACAATCATTTATTTGAAAGTTTATTAAAAAATACACCTGTTTATATAATCAAAGATTATAATTGTTCTTTATTAGGATTAATGAATTATCTAAATAAACATGAAGAAATTATAAAATTATGAGCTCTTCATTTTAATAGAATTAATAATCACAATTATACTAAAGAATAGTTTTATTAATACTAAAATTAGTGATTAATTATGATAAATAAAAAAAATCTAAAAATTTTAACATACATTTTATTTTTTTTAGTTTTAATAGTATTGATATTTATTTTTTCAAAATATTATTTTACGGATTTAGAGAAAACAAAAGAATATATTCTAAATTTTGGGATTTTTGCTCCATTAGTATACATATTAATTATGGCAATAGCAATAATAATATCTCCAATACCATCATTTCCTCTTGCAGTAATTTCAGGAGTAATATTTGGAACTTTAAACGGAGTAATTTACACATTAATTGGAGCAGAAATTGGAGCAATAACTGCATTTTATCTCGCTAGAAAATTAGGGCGAAAATATATTTTAAAAAAATTCAAAAATAAACTCGAATTTATAGAAAAAATTCCCGAAAATTTATTAGCATTATATATTTTCATATTTAGACTATTTCCATTTTTTCAATTTGATATTGTGAGTTATGGTGCAGGCCTTACAAAAATTAAACTAATAAAATTTGCCACTGTAACATTTTTTGGAATGATTCCTATGGTAATAGTTTTTGTATACTTTGGGAGTTCAATTAAAATCAATCCAATAAACACATCAGTAATTACAATATTCATAATTTCAATGATGTTTTTATTATCATACCATTTTAAATATAGATTAGAGAATTAAAAAGACTTATAAACATAGTATTTAATCTTAAAATATGAATGAGTATAAAACTATTGAAGTTGGAAAAAACAAAATAGATTATATTCAAAAAGGTGAAGGTAAAGACATAATTTTTTTTCATGGATTTGGTATTCCTCCAAACTTGTGTTCAGGATTAATTGATTGCTTTGCAAGCAAATATAAAATTACTGCACCAAAGCTTACTGCAATAAATTATTTAAAAGTACAACCTAAATCTCTTAACGAATATGTCGAAATTGCAAGAAATTTTATGAAAGCATTAGACATAGATAAGAGATATTTAATAGGACAATCTTGTGGAGGTTCATTAGTTTTAGAATTATTAAAAGATGTAGATAATAAAAATAAAGCAGGAATTGCAATTAATCCAATTTTACCAACAAAGATATTACTTCCCAAAATTAGATTTTCGTTAATAGCATTATATCTTGTACACGAAAATTCTTTAGGCAAATTAAAATATATGAAAAATTTTCTTAAAGATCCTTTAAAATCAAGAGCATTGGTAAAAGAGATTGGAGAGTATTCTTGGGAAAAAATACATCCCATAAATCCATCTTTAATGATTCATTCAAATAGTGATGAATTTTTTAAAGAAAGTATAAATGAATTAGAAGAAAGAAAAAATTCATTGGGAAATCTTGAATTAGACATTTTAGAAGATTATGATCATATGTGGTATTTAAACTCTCCTCAACTATTATTTGAAAAAGCAGATAAGTTTTTCTCAAAGTACTAGAATTCAAATAATACTTTTTTGAAATTAATTACTTTGTTATTCTTAATCTCAATTCCTTCAGATTCAAGTAGTCTTATTTTCTCATCAGTTCCATGCATAAATCCCCCTATCTTTCCGTTCGAATTAATAACTCTATGACAAGGAACTTGAGGCGCATAAGGATTTCTACCAAGTGTAGTTCCAACTGCTCTATATGCTCTTGTATTTAACCTTAGAGCTAATTCTTTGTATGTTGTAACTTTCCCTTTTGGTACTCTCTTTAGTTCATCATAAACTCTCTCAGAAAAAGATTTCATCTTATATATTTAATTTGATAATTTAAAAAGTTACTTATTTAAGATTTTATTTTAACAAATTTTGCCTTTAAAGTCTCTATCAATTCCAACACCTTTCAATTCAGTATCATTGTAAAGCACTTTACCGCTTTTTCCAAACATCTCAGTTTTTTGAAATATTTTTGATTTAATTTGAGCATCATTATCTGCTACATCTTTTCCACAAGAAATTTGCGCTCCTACTTTTAGTGTAGTTGTAAGCAATCCACAATCATCATGTCCGATTTCTGGATCTTCACATGCAAGAATCATACCTTGAGATTCATAACCTCCAAGTTTTGCAGCTTTAAGATTTGCAATAACAATTACTTTTTTATTTTCTAATTCTTCTTTTTTGTAAATGCCTTGAAGCCCAGAGACAATTTGTCTCTTCTCACTACCTAAATCAACTTGTAAAACAAATAATTTTTCAGAATCTGGATGTAATTCAACTTTAACAATCTGAGCAGCTTTTAAATTTAATTTTCTAAAACCTTCTCTTACCTCTTCTTTAGGTTCTTCTTTCTTCTCAAGTTTAATCTTTTCAAATAAATTATCTTTCTCACCTAAAGTATGTCCAGCAGGAATTGCTTCAAACTTATCAAAACTTCCTTTCTCAAAATTATATTGCTTTCTGATTCTTTGAGCTTTTGAAGGCATGAAACAATCAATATAGTCAGCAAATGTTTTCATTGCAAAATTTAAAGTATTCATGATTGCAGATAGTCTCTTCATATCTTCCTCTTTCCATGGAGCAACTTTGTTAACATATACATTTGTTTCTCTAATTGCTTTCCATAAAATATTAATTGCTTTATTAAATTCTAAATTTTGCATTGCTTCATTAAAAGGTTTAAAAATATTAAGTTGTTCAACTAAATCAATCTCATGTTGGCTTAAGTTTTCTTGATTAGGAACATTGCCACCAAAATACTTGTTAGTCATTGCATGAACCCTTGAAATCAAATTTCCTAAATCATTATTCAATTCATTATTAATTTTCTCAGCAAATGTTTCATAAGAAAAATCTAAGTCATCTCCAAATGCGCCAAGAGCTAACATATAATATCTAAATTCATCCACACCATACTTTTGAGCAACTTTAATTGGATCAATAACATTATCTAATGCCTTACCCATTTTCTCTGAATCAACAGTCCACCAACCATGCGCAAAAACTTTCTTTGGCATCTCATAACCGGTACTCATCAAAAAAGCTGGCCAATAAACCTTATGAAACCACATAATATCTTTTCCAACAACATGAACACTTGCAGGCCAAAACTCATTCTTATCATTCTTATCTAACAAAGAAACATAATTAAACAAAGCATCAAACCAAACATATGCTACCTGTGTATTATCAAATGGAAGTTCAATTCCCCATTGCAAACTCTCCTTATTTCTTGAAATACTAATATCTTGCAATCCTTCTTTTACTCTATTAATGGTTTCTTTAGCTTTAGAATGTGGGGATAAAAAATCAGGATTATCTTCATATAATTTTAACAACTTATCTTCATATTTAGAAAGTCTAAAAAAGTAATTCTCCTCACTCATCTTAGATACTTTCTTTTTATGAATCGGACAAATATTATCATCCATTAAATCTTCTTCCTTGTAATATTGCTCACAATCAATACAATACAAACCTTCATATTTTGCCTTGTAAATATCTCCATTATCAAATGATTTTTGAAGCATATCCTGAACAAATTTCTTATGGTGTTCATCAGTTGTTCTAACAAAATAATCATTAGAAATATTTAATTTTTCAAGTTGTTCTTTAAACGCAGGAATTAAATTATCTACAAATTCCTTAGGCTCAACTCCTGCAGCTCTTGCATTTTGTTCAACTTTTTGTCCATGTTCATCAGTCCCTGTAGAAAAAAAAACATTTTTCCCAATGTTTCTATTCCATCTAGCTAAAACATCACAAGCAATTGAAGTGTAAGCATGTCCTAAATGTGGTTTGCCACTTGTATAATAAATAGGTGTTGTAATATAGAAATTATTCTTGTTATTTTTTTTATCCTTACTCATAATATAAGATAAATAAAAGTATTTTATAAAATTATTTAATTAATTATAACTTTTTGAATTAATTTTTCTTTTAATTCATTAACTTTATTCAAACTCTCCCAAGTAAAATCTTTATCATCACGACCAAAATGTCCATATGCTGCAGTCTTTGAAAAAATAGGTCTCCTAAGTTTTAAGTAATCAATAATTCCTCCTGGAGTTAAAGGGAATATAGTTTTAATTGCATTGATTAAATCATTTTTAGGAACTTTTTCAGTCCCATAAGTTTCAACATGAATTGAAGTTGGTTCAGTAACACCAATGGCGTAAGATAATTGAACTAAACATTTATCTGCTAATTCTGCTGCAACAATATTTTTTGCAATATGTCTAGCAATATATGCAGCAGACCTATCAACTTTTGTTGAGTCTTTTCCACTAAAAGCTCCTCCTCCATGAGCCCCATGTCCTCCATAAGTATCTACAATAATCTTTCTACCTGTAAGTCCTGCATCTCCTTGAGGTCCACCAATTACAAATTTACCTGTTGGATTAATATGATATTTAGTATTTGGATCCAATAATTCATTAGGAATAATAGGTTTAATTACATATTCAATAATATCTATCTTTAATTGTTCTAGCGTAACATTCTCACTATGTTGAGTTGAAACAACAATTGCATCTATCCTTTTTGCAACATCATTTTCATACTCAATAGTAACTTGAGTTTTCCCATCAGCTCTAAGATAAGACAATGTTTCTTCTTTTCTAACCTTAGATAATTGAAATGTAAGTTTATGTGCCAAATCAATAGTCAAAGGCATATAAGTAGGAGTCTCATTAATAGCATAACCAAACATTATACCTTGATCACCAGCACCAAGTTCTTTGGTCTGTGAACAAGGTTCCGAACGATTATCAAGAGTGACTACACCTTGATCACCTGCGCCTATCTCTTTTTGTTCTCCTTCATTAACTCCTTGAGCAATATCTGGGGACTGTTGTTCAATTGCAACAAGTAAATTTAAAGTTTTATAATCAAATCCTTTATCTGAATCATCATAACCAATTTCTTTAATTTTATCTCTAACTATTTTTTGATAATCTAATTTTGCATTTGTAGTAATCTCTCCTAAAAGCATAATCATTCCAGTTTTAGTCGCACTCTCACATGCAACTCTAGAATAAGGGTCTTGTTTTAAACAAGCATCAAGAACAGCATCTGATACTTGATCACAAATCTTATCTGGGTGTCCTTCTGTAACACTCTCTGATGTAAAATAATATTTTTTATCCATTTTGTTTTAAGTGGAGAAAAAATGCACCGAAAAAATCAAAGATTTTTGACTGTGTATTCTTATTATCCATACTAATATTAATAAAATTTCTTATATAAAGCGTCTTGACATTATTATTCTTTAAAGAATAATTACTTATTGTTTAAATAAATCACTTTTAGTAATAAGTCCTAATACTTCATTATTTTTCCCGACCAAAACAAATTTAATTTTATGATTTTGAAAAATATAACTCAAATCAGATGCACTATATTCGGGAGGAACAATAATAGGATTTGGTTCAATAAATTTTTTAATTTGTGTTTCATAAATATCTATTTTCTGTGTTATAACATCAAGAATAGTTTTTTCATAAATTGTTCCAATAGGTATATTATCTTTAAAAACCAAAAGTTGCGAAAAATCATTTTTTCTCATAAGTTCTAAAACATTAAAAATTTTACAATTAGGTTTTACTGATATAATCTCTTTAATCATAATACTCTCAGCTTTGACATTTGAAATTTCTTCTTGTTCACTAAGCGCTTTTTCAATTTTCAAAATAGTAGAATAAGTAGGATCAATTTTACCATTTTCTAATTTATTGACAATTGATTGTGATAAATTTGCAATTTTTGCAAGCTTCAATTGTGAGATATCAAGAAAATTTCTTCGTCTCTTAAATTCTCTAGCAACCTCTAAAATTTCATTTTTAGTAAAATCCTGTTTTAGTTGTATCATATATTTTTTAATTATTCTTAATTTATATAACTATTCTTTAAAGAATTATTAATAAAATAAAAATCAAAGATTCTTAGTCATTATCTTTATTAAAAGAAATATTGAAAAAATAATAAATTAAATAACAAATGTAAAAGAATGCCCCAGCATAAAATAATACTAAGATATCAACTAGACTCAATGCTACAACTCCAAACATAGTACTAAGTGGAGTATACATAATTAATGCTTGCAGTCCAAGAGTTAACACAATAGCTCCCCATAACCATAAATTACTTAATTGTTTAATTCTATATTGTTCTCTAATCACAAATACTAAAACTAATTCATACACAGCAATAAAATTAAATATCATTGTTTGTGAAAGAGCAGAAGTCTTATCTCCAACATTTCCTCCATAAATACTAAACAAGTATAATCCAATGATTGTACCAACACTACCTAAGACTCCAATCAAAATTAATTTAGATCGAGGCAAAATTCCTTCTTTTGATGAAATAGGTTTTCTCTTCATAATATTCTTTGAATAAGGATCAACTCCAAATGCAAGTGCAGGTGCTCCATCAGTTACCATATTTATCCATAAAAGAAGAATTGCAGTAAGAGGTAAATTAAATCCAAAAATTACTGCTAAAAAGATAATTAAAACTTCACCAAAATTACCAGAAAGTAAAAGCATGATAGACTTTTGAATATTATCATAAATTCCTCTTCCTTCTTCAATAGCATTAACAATATTAGTAAAAGAGTCATCAAGTAAAACAAAGTCTGCAGCTTCCTTTGCAACATCAGTTCCTGAGCCTACTGCAATCCCTATATTCGCCTTTTTTAGAGCTGGCGCATCATTTACTCCATCACCAGTCATTGCAACCACATTTCCTTGTCTTTGAAGTTCTGTAACAATTCTTTGTTTATGTTCAGGATTAACTCTTGCAAAAATATTTGTATTTCTCTTTAAGACCTCTCCTAATTCTTTATCACTGATAACTTCAAGTTCTTCACCAGTCATAACTTCTCCCAAAATACCTACTTGCTCTCCAATTGCTCTTGCAGTTTCCTTAT
Source organism: Candidatus Woesearchaeota archaeon (assembly GCA_027858315.1). Classification (NCBI taxonomy): domain Archaea; kingdom Nanobdellati; phylum Candidatus Woesearchaeota; species Candidatus Woesearchaeota archaeon. The sequence continues at coordinate 37,223 of JAQICV010000072.1, read as the reverse complement.
AATCTCCTGTAATCATAATAACTCTAATTCCTGCATCTTTAGTTTTAGCAATAGCTTCAATAACATCAGGTCTTGGAGGGTCAATCATTGCTTGAAGACCAACAAAAATTAATTTCTCTTCTGTAAAATCCTTTTTATGTTTAATTTCTTTATATGCAAAACTTAAAACTCTAAGTGCTTGTGCAGAGTACAAATCATTTTGTACGAGAATAATTTTTTTAATATCTTCAGTTAATTTCACAACCTTACCATCGTTAACAACATGACTACATTTATTTAAAACTGCATGAGTTGAACCTTTACTAAAAACAAAAATCTCCTTCTTCTCTTGAATCAAAGTAGACATCATCTTTCTTGTTGAATCAAAAGGAATCTCATCTAAATTTGCCAAATCTTCTTTAATTCCTGCCTTTATTGCAGAAACTCTAAGTGCTGCCTCTGTAGGATCTCCAGAAATTTTCCAGAGTCCTTTCTCTTTATAATGTGAAGAATTATTACAACCAAGACCAATCTTGTATAACATAGGATTTAATCTCTTTTCAATATGACCTTGTGGGTTATAACCTACTCCTTCAATTGAAGTCTCATTATCAAGAGTCCAAGCATTTCTCACAGTCATTTCATTTTGAGTAAGAGTTCCAGTCTTATCTGTACAAATCACATTACAAGAACCAAGAGTCTCAACTGAAGATAATTTTCTAACCAATGCTTTCTTTGAAAGTAAATTTTTAACGCCAATACTAAGAGCAACAGTTACAACTGCAGAAAGAGCGGTCGGAACTGCTGCAACTGCAAGTGAAATTGCAACAAGAGCAAATGATAAGATGTTGTCTTTACTAAATCCTTTAGTAATAGTTAGAGCAATAAATACAAAAACACAAATCCCTATAATTGCATAACCTAATTTTTTTCCAAATTCATCTAATCTTTTTTGAAGTGGAGTTTGCTCATCTTCTACTTGGGTAATAAGTTTAGTAATTCTACCAATTTCAGTCTTCATTGCAGTACTTACAACTATGGCTTTTGCAGAACCTTCAGTTACTGTTGTAGAACTAAAAAGCATATTCTTCTGATCACCAATACCACAATTATCATTAATTACAAATTGATGTTTATTAACTGGCAAACTCTCTCCTGTAAGAGCGCTCTCTTCTACTCGTAATTTCCTCTCTTCAATAATTCTACAATCTGCAGGAATTCTATCTCCTGCCTCTAAAAAAATAACATCTCCAACAACTAGATTTTTTGAATCAGTTTTAATTAATTTAGAATCACGATAAACTTTAGCAACTACAAGATTTAATTTTTTTAATGCTTCAAGAGACTTTTGAGCTGAAAGTTCTTGAAAGAAACCAATTGCAGCATTTGCTAGAATAATCACAATAATAATTGCAGCATCTAAATAATGGCCGAAAGCTAAAGAAAAAATACTTGCAAAAATCAGTAAATAATTAATGAATCCTTGGAACTGACTAATCAAAATTTTAATAGGGTCAATATTAGTTTTAGTCTTTAATAGATTATGTCCATATGCTTTAATTCTTCTTTTAACTTCTTGATTTGAAAGACCAGAACTTGTACTATCTAATTCTTTTAAAATAGTAGAAGTTTCTTCCTTATAATATTCCATAAGAAATCTTAACTAAAATTATTTATAAATATTTATAGTCACGAATGAGATTGATTATTAATATATAGCAATATAAGAGTTAGTAATTATCTCTTTATGTCGAAACAAAGACTTATATAAATGTTATACAAAAAGAGATTATGGTAGTAAAAACAACATTATCTTTTATGCTTTTAAGCCTAGTAAATGTTCAAGATGTAAGAATAACTCTTGATTCAAATCAAACAATTGGAAATCCAATTCAAATAGTCTCTACTTGTCCTCAAAGAGAATGTCCTGAGAAAACATATGTTGTCTCAGCAGGTCCTTTTCTAAGAGAAGACGAATATACTCCAGTTAATATCTATGAAAATTCTTCAAGAAAAAACAAATATTTTTTAGAGAGTAGTCAAAAAAGATTTAAAAAATTATATTGATCAAAGAAAAAATGTGATGAGATATTCACCTTACTTAAATAAAACAAGAAGAGATCCAAGACTCGGTTAGAATTTAGGACAAATAATTTTTTTAAGTCCTTTTACATCTCCTTGAAAAATATTTTTATAATTTAATCTATAAGTTTTTTCATTACACATTGCTTCAATTAATGAAACTGTTCTTCTTGGCAAAACTAATCTATCAAAACCTCCTTCAATCATTAAATAATCAGTATTTAAAATATCTTCCTCTTCAAATTTATTTTGAGTTTCAAGTAATGCAAGAATAGGATTTTCATTATTAATTGGGTCTTCAACTAATTTAAATCCTAAAAACTGATATGCAATTCCAGTAATATATCTTTCAACCCTATCTGAAGAAAGTCCTCCAATTTTAATTTTTCCTTCTGAAGTCATATTCTTTGCAGTTTCACTTCTAATTCTACTAATATATGATTCAATTGATTTAAAAGGTAATTTCTTCACAGATGGTTTTAATTTTTGAGATAATAATCTAATATTTGGGGTTCTTAAATTTAAATTATTGTAAATTTCGTAAGTATATTCAACTCCTAAATCACCCTTCTTATTCTTATGTAGATAACCTAAAATCTCAACCATTTTTCAATCTATCATAAATATCATTCCAAGAATTAACTCTATTAATTTTTTCATTCTCTAAAATATTTTTATTCCAAGGCCAGCTCATAACAAAAGTTTGAATACCTTTCTTTGAAACATTCTCAATTACATGTGGAGCATCATCAATCATCAAATCAAAACCTTTCTCAACACAAACTCCAGATTTACAATCATATCCTGTTTCATCTAGAAAAATAAATTCTTTAAAAATTCCTTCTCCAAAATTATTATTAATCCATTCAATAGTTCTATCCCTAACTTTTGAATCTCTAGCTGTAAGAACATATAATTCATATTTGTCTTTTAGAATATTTAATATTTCTTTTGCATTATTTATTGCTTTTAAGTTTAAGATGTTTTTATCGAGCATTACTAAATATTCTTCAAACATTTCTTTTGCATCATATTTAGGTGTTAACCACTCAAAGAAGTAATCTTTCATATCTTCAAGTTTATAATTGGAATTATCTTTCGAATTAACCATATCTAAAAGATTTTCTGTACTCTCACATAAAACCTGATCAACATCTATTGCAATTTTCATATTTTAATCTTTTCGAAATAATACAAATGTAAAACCTTTAACATCAACTACTTCAGAATCAGTTTCTTCTGCTAAGAATGCTGCCATTTTTTTCAACTCACCCTTATCTTTTGCTATAAGGGATTTAATTTTCACAATTTCATGAGCTCTTAAATAATTATCAACAGTATCAATAAAAGTATCAGTTATTGCACTCTTTCCAACATTAAATTGAGGCTTTAGTGCATTAGCAATACTTTTTATTTCTTTTTTATCATAACTTTCCATAATAAAGTTAGTAATAATAGTTTTATAAATATAATGCTCACAAAACTTACAGTTAATTCTAAGTATAAACTTTAAGTGCCTCTCTTCCAATTTCTCTAAACGCTCTTTGAACTCCACCTTGTCCTAGTTTTATTCCGCCAAAATATCTTACAACAATTAAAACATGATTATCTAACTTGTTTTCTTTTAAAATTTCAAGTAGAATTTTCCCTGGCTGGCCTACTTCTTTATCATTCTTGAATTTTTCAAATGAATCTAATTTAATTCCAACACAAATATGATTTGCCTTTTTATGTTTTTGATTAAACTCTGATAAAATATTTTCTATATCTTCTTCATTTGTAATTTCATATAAAAAAGCGAAGAATTTTGATTTCTTAACAGTAAATTTTGTCTCAGAGATTAGTTTCATATTTATATAATAAATATTCGTTTAGTATAGATTATAAATCTATTTTTTATTTGTCAGGAAGGTTTATAGATTTCGAGAGATTAATTAATATAAGAATGTTTAAAAAATATTTAAAACGGTTTTCAAAAATGATATTATATACAATACTAATACTAATCATAGGAGGGACTTTATTCCTAAATTTTGCACCAACTTTTGGAGATGATGCTAAGGGTAAGAGTCTAGATAAAATAAAGGGATCAAATAACTTTGATGGTAAAAAGTTTACAAATCTAGTTCCTACAAGATTAGGGATGAATAGAACTGAAGATGGAAATCATTCGATGTGGGACTTCTTTTTCAAGAGTAAAAATGGGAAAAATCCTGAGGCGCCTTTACCCTCTAAAAAGTTGAATAAGTACATTAAAGATGATTCATTCACATGGCTTGGTCATTCAACAATTTTAATGAAAACTTCAAATGTAACAATAATAACTGACCCAGTTTTCAATAGGGCATCACCACTTCCAATCTTTGGGAAAGCATTCGAATTTGAGAATCCAATTAAGATAGAGGATTTGCCAAAAATAGATGTAGTTGTGATTTCACATGACCACTATGATCACTTAGACCATAGAGCAATTAAAAAATTAGCTCCAAATGTGGAAAGATTTTTTGTACCCTTAGGTGTTAAAGCGCATCTTCTAAAATGGGGAGTTGACGAAGATAAAATTATTGAGAAAGAATGGTATGAGAATGTAAGTTATAAAAATATTAATTTTACCTTTGTACCAACAAGGCATTTTTCAGGAAGAGGATTAACAAATAGAGACTCAACTCTTTGGGGAGCTTGGATAATTAAATCTGAATCATTAAATATTTACTCTGGAGCAGATGGTGGTTATTCTAATGAATTTAAAAAAATAGGAGACAAATATGGTCCTTTTGATATTGCATTTATGGAAAATGGAGCATATAATCAAGCCTGGGCAGATGTTCACATGAAGCCAGAAGAATCTATTCAAGCAAGTATTGATTTAAATGCTAAAGTTGCATTGCCTATCCACTGGGGAAAATTTGACCTTTCTATACATCCATGGGATGAACCTATAATTAGATTTACTAAAGAAGCTCAAGTTAAGAATGTAAGTGTAGCTACTCCTTTAATTGGAGAGAGTTTCACATTAGATAAAATTCCTCAAGATAAATGGTGGGAAGAGTTGAGAGATTAGAATTATTAATTAGGAATAGATATTTAAATTATTTATTTGTTAATATAAATTCTCTTGGTAAAGGTATTGGAGATAAATTAATGTTATTTATAGAGAAAAGTGCAAAATATCTTTCTCTCTCTCTAAGTAGAATTTAAATACATTTTTAAATATAGAGTTTTATGATATATATATATGATAGAAATTAAAGAGTTAAGTAAATCTAAAGTAAATGATGTAGTTCAGATTTATTCTCAATATGATAAAAATGATTCTAAAATAATTGAAAAAGCTTATCTTAAATTTTATTCCAAGTCTAAATCTAAAAGAAACAAAAATGTTAAAGATTATATTTTATTTAATGATAAAGAGATTATTGGATTTTCAGGTTTTAATAAAGAGGAAACTGAAACTACTGATATATATTGGCTTAATTGGACAGCTATAAAAAAAGGTAATGAGAAAAAAGGCTATGGTTCAGTATTATTAAATTTTATTCTTAAAGAGCTAAAAAGAAGGAAGGGAAGAAAATTATATGTTTCAACATCTTCTAAGAATAAAAATGCTATAGAATTTTACAAAGAGATTGGTTTTCATAAAGAAGCAATATTGAAGGATTATTATAAAAAATCAGAAGATTCAATAATCATGAGTATTAATATTTAATATTATCAGGATAATGAGAATATTTTATTTCTTCAAAATAATCTAAATATTCTATTAGAAGAATATCTTTGGAATATTTCTCAGTTAAACTAGTAAAAACTGAATAAATATTATATTGTAAAATATATTGAAATTTTATTCTTTAATATTTTTGTTACATTTGAAAGAATTAATCTTATTTTATTTGAAAAATATTATAACTCATTACTTATTTTTATCCTTAGATTTTTCTTCTTCACTAAATGCAATCATAAAAACAAACCCTAAAGATATTCCCATAATAATACTATCAAATACAACTCAAAACATTAAACCAAATGTTAAACCTAATGAAATAGATTTTTCACTAAGTTTTAAACTTTTAAAATAATTTTCAATTTTATTCTTCATATAAAAACAAATATGTAGGTATTTATTAATTTTCACTTTTTCAGTATTAACTTTCTTAGTAAACCTATATTCCTTGGAAATTTCATTCAATTTATGATAAACTATTATAATAGAAAATAGCAAGTGATTTTTCATATAGATGAATCACTACAAGTATTCAAAGAATTATTTAAGTAATTTTTATAAACTTCAAAACCTCTAGAAAACTATGAGTTTAGATAAATTACCATTAATAATTAAAAATAGAGGTTTAATTGCAGATATGGTTAATGCACTTGCTGCTTCAAAACCTAAGTTAAATATTGAAAATGAATTAATTGCTTACAATTTAATGAGATATTTTATTCCAGAATTTAATCCAATATTAAATAAGGGAGGCTCAGTTGCAATCCAAGATAAAAAAGGTAGAAGTTTTTTATATAGAGGTAATTCAATTCCAAGAAGTTTAGGTATAAGACATCTAGATGAATTATCTGGTGCTAATTTAGCTTATTTTTGTGAACAAGCAGAAGTTGAAGCTGTGTTATTAAAACCTGAGGAGGCATTTGGTTTTGAGTCATTTTACAAATGTTTGTTTAATCTTTAACCAATCAACCTTAAATATTCTTCTTTATACAATTTAGCTATTCTCTCATTCTCAATAATTAAAACATTCTCATCATTATAATCGTCTCCTGAAGCGCTCGGATTCATTGAACCAGTAATAACTATTCTCTCATCAACTACAAAGAACTTATGATGCATATTCCCTTTGCTAGTATCATTATACAATGTAAAATAACTTGAAAGATTTTTAGCATCAGACCCTTTAAGATTAAAATTCCTCTTTTCAATTAATCCTGAAACATTTAAGCCTTCAATAGATTTTCCAATAAGTTTATTTGAAATATCATTATGAGTAATTGCAAAAGTTGCAAAAAATATTTCTTCTTTTGCAGAATTTAATATGTCAATAATCTCATCACCACAATTATCTTGTGGACACATATAAGAAGATATAATATATTTATTCTCATTCTCAATAATTGTTATATTATTAAACTCTAAAAAAGATTTTTTATTATCTCCAAAAACATTATTACTCATCTGATCAAATTCATTCTCATAATTTGTAGCAAGACTCTTAGAATTCAAAACAATAAGATTATTATTATTCTTAAAAAATCCATTCGTTGTAGGATTAGTTGAACCTGTAATTAAAATTTCATCATCAATAATACAAAACTTATCATGCATATAATTATTATATCTTGTTCCTCTATTAACATCAGAATATACTTTAACTTTAGTATTTGAAAGTTCTTTAATTGAATCTTCAAGCAAGTAATCATTATCAATAATTAAACTAATCTCTACATCATCTTCTGATTTTTCAGATAATATTTCAGATAAATTTAACTCGTCCAATTCATAAAAAGCGCATTTAATCTCAAACTTAGCATTATCAAAACTAGTTTCAAATATTTCATAACACTCATTAGAAGGACAAAATAATACTTCTATTTTCTCATCAGAAATCTCTTGCAAATTATAATAAATATTTTGTTGAAAAATTTCATCTTCAAAAGTATCTTCATAATAATAATTAATCTCGGAGATAAAAGACTGATTATTATATCCAAGAATTAAAAGTAAAACAACTATAATTAATTTCAAAAATTTCTTTTGCATAGCTTTATTAAAACTTAATTTATTTAAATACATTATGAAGCTCTCAGAGAGGACAATAATTAAAATATCCTTTATAATTTTTTTACTAAGTTTTACTTTACTATATTATTTAGACTCAACACTTGAAGTAAAACAAATTCCAATAAATGAGATTTCAATCAAAAATTTAAATGAATATGTAGCAATCAAAGCAAGTATTTCAAAACAAACAGTAAATAAAAATAATTCATTTTTAATACTAAAAGACTCATCAGGAGAAATTGATGCAATAATATTTAATATAAAAAATAAAATTCCAAATGAAGAATATCTATTTTTAGGAAAAGTCAGTTTATATGATGACAAATTAGAATTAATAATCGATGAAATTAAAACTCAAAATCATGAATCGAACAATTAGGAATTTCAATATTTATTATTTCTTCATTTGTTAGATCATTAATAAATCCATATATTTTTTGTATAATTGAATCATGTGTGACAATTAAAACATTTTCATAATTTTCTTTCTTTAAATTATTTAAGAATTCATAAACTCTACTTTTCTCTTCATTAAAGCTTTCGGCATCATTAAATTTAGCATTCCATTCATCCTTGCTTTTATTAATTTTTAATTTATAACTATCATAGGATTCATCTTCAAAACCTGTGTGTCTATCATCTAAATTTTCATTTTCTAATATTTTCAATTCATGATATTTATTAATAAAATTAGCCGTTTGGTATGTTCTATAAAGTTCAGAAGAATATATTATCTCAAATTTATTGTTTTTTAATTTTATTGCAACATCTTTTGCTTGTGAAATGCCTTTATCTGTTAAAAAGCATTTTTTAGTAGGAAATGAATTGCATAATCCTAAAACATTATAATTTGTCTCACCATGTTTAACACAAACAAGTTTCATATTTTAAAAAGAATTAGATATAAAATTCAACTTCAGTTACAGTCGGTTCTCCTGCATCAATTGTTACAGTTCTTACTATTTTTCCGCCTCTTTTAGCTAATCTTCTAGCTTCATCAAAATTCTCTGTTTGAGGTAAATCAATCTTATCAACAAAAATTTGATTTTGAATGATAATATCTTTTGCATCTTTATTTTTAACATCAAATGCGAATTCTCCCATAATTTTTTTCTTCATACTCTCAGGAAAATTTGTTTTACAAAAATCATGACTAACTTCTTTATTTGGTTTAGGAAGTTTGGCTTTTGTGCTAAGTGTTACATCTTCTTCTTTAAAACTAATTAAGAGATGATATTTCTTTAGTGTATCTACAAATTCTTTAAATTTAACACTATTCAGAAGAACATAATTAAAGATACCTCTTGATTTTTTAACTTTGAGATGCTTAATACCAATTTGTTCAAGCTCTGGACTCAAATCTTGGTTCCATGCAAGAGTTCCTTTAATCTCTATATCCCTATTGCCTACATAATCTGCAATTAAAGTTAATAATTCATCCACTAGATGATAGGAACCATTTAATTTGATTCCTTTCTTAGTTATTTTAATTTTAATCTGTGCTCCTATAAACTCACCCTTACTATATCTTACGAATTTGTTATGGGCATGTTCGGAGTCCTTCTTTTCAAATAAATCTTTAATATAATGCATAAATAGCTTAAGAAAAAGATGTTTATATATATTTGTTTTCTTGAAATATAAGTACTACTATTGTCGTTACTAGTAAGTTAAGACTTTTAGATAGATTTATAAATTAAGAATTGTTACTTAAAATTAGAATGATAAATTCAGAATACTTCGCAATCAGCGCAATCTTTTTTTTCGGATTTTACTTAGGTTTTAAACTTAAAGGCGCAGCATATTCCTTTAGAGAATATATTAAAGCAAATTTTTAAATTTGTAAATTAGAATTAATTTTTTAAAAAGTGATTATTTAGCTTTCCACTTTTCCAAACTTTCTTGGATTTTTTCAAAATACGATTTCACATTATCTTCAATTTCTTTAACTATCTCATCTTTATTTTTAGAGAAATAAACAAACATAAATCCTCTATCTAAATTAATTTGTCTTTTCATTAGAAGTTCTCTTTTCAGAAGTTTTGTAAGAATCTTTTGAATAGTAGTTCTATCTTTTTGAACTTTCTCAACTAACTCTTTAACACTGAGTCCTTTTTTGCTTTTTATAATCTCAGCAAAAATTTGATATTCCGATTCATTTAGGTTATAATTACATTGAACCAAATCTTTTAATGTAACCTTTTTACATGTGAAGTCAACTTTTCTCATAGTGAAAATTAATTCACACACCTTTAAAAATCTTTCTAGTTATTTAAGAATTAATTACATTAAAATTAAAATTTCCTAACTTTCTCAATGATTTCATTAACCTCTTTAGTAGAGCAAATTTCATTTCTTAGTTCCTTTGAACCTTTTACTCCTTTAGTAAACCACATAGATTGTTGTTTAATTTTAAAATCTTTTTTATAAAAATTAATTTTATCAACTTTCTCTAAATACTCTTCAAATGTTTTTTTTTGAATTTCTTTCTTATCAAATTCTAGTTTCTTGCCAGTTTTGTAATAATGATTAAACCTTGTAAATATGTTTGGGTCTCCAATTGCTGCTCTCCCAATCATTAGAGCATCGCAATGAGATTCGAGATATTTAGTTATTTGTTCTTCATCTCTGATATCCCCATTTCCAACAACTATAATATTTAGACTTTCATAAACTTCTTTAATAGCATCCCAATTAGCTTCTCCTGAATATCTTTGTGATGCTGTTCTACCATGAACTGTAATTAATTTCGCTCCTGCTCTCTCGATTTCTTTTGCAATTTCAAGATAACTAGATTTTTTATAACCTAATCTAATCTTTGCTGTAATTGGAATATTTGTATTTTCAACTAAAGCTGAAATAATTTCATAAACATTTTTTGGGTCTTTGAGAAGTGATGCTCCAGAATCATTACTCATAACTGAAGATGATGGACAACCAAAATTAACATCAATAATATCTGCTTCATCTTTAATTTTATCAATTGCTAAAGCAAAACTTTCAGGATTCGAACCAAACAATTGAACGGCATTTATTTTAAGGTTTCCTCTCTCATATCTATATTTTGGTACTTTATCACGAATTAATGCTTCAACAGAAATAAGTTCAGTTGTAGAATAAGAAGCTCCGTATTTTTCACATAATTCTCTAAAACAAATATCTGTAACATTATCCATTGGAGCTAGGAGAAATGGATTTCTTTTTACTTGTTTTTTGAGGTCTATCATAATAAATTCAAATTAAATAGTATTTAAAAACGCTTTCATTTAGAAACATATATAAATGTTATGTCATTTTTTTAAGTATATGTCAGACATTAAATTAACACATGCAACATCATTGAAAAAGGGAAGTTACCTTTTAGTTGATGGCAACCCGTGTATTGTAAAATCCGAGCCTCAAGTTTCAAGGCCTGGAAAACATGGACATGCAAAAGTAAGAATTAAAGCTATGGATATTATTACTGGCTCAACAAAAGAAGTTGTAAAACCAGGTCATGATAGTATTGAAGTACCTCTAATCTTGAAAAAGAAAGGACAAGTATTGAGTGTAGATGGTACTAATGCAGAAGTTATGGATATGGAGACATTCGAGCAATTCACAGCAGATTTAAAAATCGCTGATGAAGAGCTTGATGGTAAAATTGAAGCAGGTCAAACAGTAGTATTCTGGCAAGTAATGGGCAGATATATTATTAAATCAATTAGTGAGGATGCATAAATAAAATGGCAACATTTCCAGAAGCAGAAGCGAGATTATTCAAAAATATGTACGTATGTAGAAAGTGTGAGACTAAATTTAGAACAACAGTAGGAAAAGTTCTTGCAGGTAAAGTCTCTTGTAGAGAGTGTAAATCTAGCAGCGTAAGACCTGTTAGGATGAGGTCTAAGAAATAAATTTCTTTGAAATTATTTCATTAAACCAAAAGTTTATAAATAACATAAATCCATAAATTATAAAGATGGCACGATTCTTAAATTTCTCCGGTAAAAGGAAAGAAGATGAATATATTGAAGATAGTAATGATGACTATTTGTCTATTACAGAATTCGATGTAAGTAAGAAAACAGGCTCTACTAAAGAAGGCAAAGTTGTTGATGTTAAAGTATTTGTTTTAGACGATTATGATAATATTAGGGACATTCTTGATGTGATTAGAGGAGAAGAAACAATGTGTTTAATTGACATTCATTTACTAAGGAACAAAGATCCAGATGAATTAAGAAGAGCTGTTGACAAATTAAAGAAAACAATTGAAGCTGTTAGTGGTGAATTAGTTGGATTCCATGAGAATTGGATTTTAGCAGCACCAAAACATGTTCATATCCATAAGGGTAAGAATTAATTTTCAATTTTTCTAATTTTAAGAATCAAAATATTTTATAGGTTTTATTATTTTCAACTTCAAAATCATCATAACAATAATTTATTTTAACTTCAAACTCATTAAATCATAAGTAGAAGTTGTCTTTTCAAATACTTCTCTTGCTTCTTCTTCAATTTCCTTTGTATCTTTATATCTTTGAGAGAAATGAGTAATAAATAATTCATCTACATTATTTCTAAGCGCAGTCTCAGCACTATCTTGTGCAGTCATATGATCTGTCTCTTCTGCTTTATGAGCATGTTTTTTCATATGTGTTGCTTCCATTACTAAATAATTTGAATCTTTAACAAGTAAATCAATTTCCTTACAGGGCCTTGTATCAAAAACAAAACTAATCTTTGAGCCAACTTTTGTATAACAAACATCTTCAGGTAGAATAGTTTTCCCTTCAAATTCTATTGGTAATCCCATTTTAATTCTGGCAAGCATAGGTGAAGTTTCAAGAGAAGGTGCAATTTTTTTAATTTTTTCTTTATCAACATTAAGTGTATCTTTAACTTTGAAAGAATAACCTATGCAAGGAACACTATGACTAAGTTTTGCGCAAAAAATTTCATAATTTGAATTTTCAAAAACTTTCAAAACTTCTCCTTTTTTTGGTTCATATTCAAAAACTTCAATTGGGATTTTACTCTCAAAAATAGTTGATTTTAACATATGGTCTAAATATTTTTTAGAATCAATAGGACCATGAACTTCAATTTTTTCAACATTATCTGTATTAGTTAAAGTTTGAATTAAACCATTTAATCCTATAGTATGGTCTCCGTGCCAGTGAGAAATAAAGATTTTTTTAATCTTACCAATTGGAAGTTTCATCTTTTTAATTTGGTTTTGTGTAGCCTCGCCACAGTCAAATAGAAAAATCTGTCCTTCATACTCAAGTGCAACACTAAGATGATTTCTATCTTTAGTTGGCACCATACAACCAGTTCCTAAAAAATGCAACTTAAAGGTCATAGTATCCTCCTTTTAGTTGCGACCAAAAATTCTTTTTTAATTTTTGAGTATGTAATTTAAAAGTCATTTTAATATATAATCTAGAAAAAACAAAGAAATATTAATTTATAAATGATTGTGTTATTAAAATTCATTCACAACATAGGGTAATAGTGGAGTTAAAGGCTTATTTTTTATTAAAAGTTGTCCTTTTTTATTAAACTTTTCAATTTCTCCATACATATTTGGTGATACAAATAATCTATCATTAACAAAGAAGTATCCAGATTGATGATGTTTTTCAACAGATGCAAGAGCTATAAGTCTATCTCCTGCTTCTGCTTCTGCTTGAGACATAATTTTTTTATTGTTAATAATGCTTTGTGGTGAGCTAAAAAATAAATATCTTATATTTTTTTCAAATAATCCTAATTCTCCTTCAGGATTAATCACCTTATTAATTTGTAAATTTGCAGAAATATGTGGATACTCAAAACTCATATTAAAAGGTTCTTTAAGTTTTAAAATCATTTCTTCACCTTGTCTATCATAAGCATCAAGTAAATTATTTTCAAGTCTTCCTATCATTGATTCAGGATTCTCATTAAATTTTGCATGTCTGTAAAATTCTTGCATATGTGCAATTATATGTGTTGCATTTTTTTTAATATCCATATTTAGAGTATTTTATTGTGAATTTTCTTTATAAATTTATCCTAAAAAATATTTTTACTACAAATTTCCTCCTATTTTTTCCTTAAATTCAAATTTTGTTAAACTTTTTAATAATAAACTATTTATTAAACAAGATTTCATTTGAGAATACATGGAATCAAAAAATGAAAAACCTGTGTATAAAGCAAAAATTGGAAGTATGGATATTGCAGTTTGGGAACATAAAACTGAGAAAGGTTCTACCTATTGTTCAGTTTCATATGAGAAAAATTATTTACACGACAAAGATGGTTGGCAAAAAACTAAAAATATTTTGATAAAAGATATTCCTAATTTACAAATTGGTCTTCAAAAAGCTTATGAATTTGTAAAAATAAGAAGTTAAATCTTAAAAATTATAAATTTTTATAAAATAGAATTAATTCTTTAATATTATGCATTACTATTTAGCACTTACATCAAAATGTAATTTGAGATGTAAATACTGTTATGGAAAGAGTTGTGAAGATTATTTAACTCATAAAGAAGAAGAAAAGTACGACTTTTCACTTCCAGAGGATTTAGATTTTACAGTGGAAACTCTTGCTAAATATTCTAAAGACGATTCTAATTTTGCTTTAACATTTTATGGTGGGGAACCACTATTACAAATTGATAAAATAAAAGAGATAATGGACAAAATTGATTGTAAAACTTATATGTTGCAAACAAATGGTATGTTTTTAAATAAGTTAGATAAAGACTATGTAAATAAATTACACACAATTTTAGTTTCAATTGATGGTAATAAAGAACACACTGATGAGCGAAGAGGTGTAGGAGTATACGATACTGTAACTAAAAATAGTAATTTAATCAAACAAAACGGCTTTCAAGGAGAGATAATTGGTAGAATGACAGTTGATGAGACTTGTGACATTTATGGGGGTGTAACACATTTATATGAAAATGATGATTTTTCATTCTCTTCAATTCATTGGCAAATTGATGCTCAATTCTGGAAGGGAGATTATGAAACACGAAATTTTAAGCAGTGGTCTAATACATACAATCAAGGAATTAAAAAACTAGTTAATTGGTGGCTTGATAAAATCAAAGAAAACAAATCAGTCCCAAAAATTTACCCATTCATTGGAATCATGCAAACTCTTCTAAATGATGAAAAAGTTCCTATGAGATGTGGAGCAGGACATTCATTATTAGGAATACAAACAAACGGACAAGTTGTAGCATGTCCAATTACTGCAGGATTTAAACCTCTTTATATGGGAAATATTAGAAACTCTTCCCTAAATGATATTGAAAACAATAAAATACTTCCAGGTGGCCTTTGCTCAAGTTGTGAAATCAAAGACATTTGTGGTGGGAGATGTCTTTATGCAAACAAATCAATGTTATGGGAAGAAAAAGGATTCAAGGAAGTTTGTGATACAATATTTTTCTTAGTAAACTCTCTAAAAAAGATAAAACCTCAAATTGATGAGATGATTAAAAATAAAGAACTAAAACTTGAAGATTTTAATTATAATAAATATAATGGTTCTGAAATTATACCATAATCTTATAAATATTATAAAATTAAATTTTATATATGACAAAAAAAGAATATTCAATGGAAGATGGAGCTTGCTTTGATAAATCAAAAAAAATTCTTGCACACAGAGTACTTAATCCTAAAGTTCCTGAAAATTCACCTCAAAGATATTTATGTTACAATACTAGAGACTGCGAATTAAGATTAATATTTGAAAACATGAGATATTGTAAATATAGAGATTAAATAATAAGTTCATACCATACTATTATTTTATTGAAAAGAAATAATTTTTTTTTTAAATTTTTATTGTAACATTATTTGACTCTTAGTTTCTGGAACTGCAAAAAATGATTTAATTCCTAAAGCTTCAAGTAGTGTAGGTGTTTCTTCATATGTAATAATTAGTGGGTCATCTAAATCAGTTATTTCTTTAACTTCTCTTAAAACATCAGGAAAATATCCAATTTCATCAACAAATCCAATTTCTTTAGCTTTTGAACCTAAAAAGATTTCTCCAGTTGCATAAACTTCAACTTCTTCATAACTCATATTTCTTGAAGTTGCAACATGTTGAATAAAATAAGTATGAATTTCATCTAAAATCCCTTGGATTAATTCATTCTCTTCTTGAGTAGGTTCTCTAAATGGGGACCCTAAATCTTTTTTATCTCCTGCAACTAATCTTCTATATGTAATATTATATTCTTCAATCAGTTCTTCAAAACCAAGTGTTGCAGAAGTCACTCCAATACTACCAACAGTAGACATTGAAGATGCATAAACTTTGTCTGCAGAAACTGCAATCCAAAAAGCTCCTGAAGCTCCAACATCATTAATAAGAGCATAAACAGGTTTCTCTAATTTTAATTCATCAATAGCTCTTGAAATTTCCTCTGATGCAACAGGACTTCCGCCTGGAGAATTAATATCAAGTATTACTGCTTTAATTGAGGAATCACCTTGAATCTCTCTAAGTGTATTTGCAATATTTCTTGAAGATTCAGACTCTCCTAAAAGAGTTGAAGATTTTTCAGTAGAAATTGGTCCATTAATTGGAACTACTGCAATTTTTGGAGTAAATGAATAAGTAATTGATGAAATAATACTACTTACTAAAAAAAGTACAATCAAAAGAATAAAAAATCCTCTCCAATTAAAACTTCGTCTAACTGAAACTCTTTTCTTAGTAGCCTTTGTCTTATCTGAATTTTCTTCGTCTATTTTTACAAAATCAGCCATAAAATAAAATGAGTTTAAGAGTTTATAAAACTATTTAAAATAGTGTTTTGAAGTTTATTTGTATGTTTTAATTTATATTCTTCTTTCTCTTTCTTCTAGAATATAAATAAAATAAGTATTGAATCCCATGACTTGGAATCACAATTCCAAAAAACACTATAATTGGCCAGAAATAAGTATATGAAGCAAAAGTTAACTGTGTCGTGCCACAAATTTCGTAAACACAATTAATATTTCTTGCAGGGTCAGTATATGTAAGGGTCATTGCATACAAAAAAATAAGGTAAACTAGTGAGTAAAATAAAATTTTAAGTGTAGGTTTCTTTTTGTAGGTGAAATAAAAAGCCATATTAGTAGATAGAACATGAATTAATATTGGGATAAGAACATAAATTCCATGAATATCTTCAAATACATACCTTGTAACTTTAAATATATAAACATTAAATATCAATTTAGACAAGAAATCAAGAGTCCATAAAAATTGAGCAATAAAACCAACATTAATTAGTGCTTTGATGACATTCTTCTTTCTAAAAAAAAAGGCAAAAGCAAAAATTAGTGGTGTATGATTGCAGAACCAATAAAAAACATCATATCTATCAGAAAAACCATTTGCAAGAATTGCAGTAAATTCAAGAATAAGAAAAAAACTACCTAAAACTTTAAATTTGTTAGATTCTAAATCCATCCATTTTTTTAGATTTTTGTAGTTTTTTTTTATTTTTTTTCTCATTTATGAGATTATATAATTCAATACTTATAAATTTATATACAAAGTTTTGGGTAAGGGACTTCTTTTTATGTAAAATAAAATGACACCGAAAAAACATAGTTTTTGACTGTGTATGAGTCTTTGCACCATACAAAGTTTTGGGTAAGGGACTCGAAGGTTTGTGTAAGCTTTTATCTCATAAACTGCTAAACGAGAGAATCGAGTGACTGCATCTTGAAAAAGGGTGAGAGTGTATTCTAGAAAATAAATAAAGTGTGGGGTAAGGGACTCGAACCCTTGAACCCTAAGGAACCGATTTTGAGTCGGTCACGTTTGACCACTTCGCTAACCCCACATAAGAAAATAGTAACTTGTAATAAAGAAATATTCAATATGTTTTAAAAATGTTTTGAAAAAATTATGCTTGAACTGTATCTTCTGGATTCTCTTCAGACAAAGTATTCTCTTCAGAAATTGGAGCTGTACCTTCATTTGTTGTTTGAGAATTATCAACAATAACAACTTCTTCAGGATTTGAGTTTTGTGGAGCTTCATCATCAGTTAATGGTTTTGCAATATAAATTGTAAGTGTATTTTTTTTCTCAAGAAGAGTTTTAACATCCATTGTAATTTTCACTTCACTATACTCTTTCTCAATACTTTCTTTATTTAATCTTAAATCAAATTCTAAAAAAGCTTTTTCTTCTTTATCTTCATCATTAGCAAGAACTAATTCATTAAAATTTGTATCAACAGTTTCAAAGATTGAAGGTATTGTATAATTATAAACTTCTATACCTTTTAATTTACCATACATAATTCCTGCAGACTTAATAATAGTATATAAAAATTCATACTCTTCTTCCTCATCACAATTTGCGCCAATAGTAATAGGCATACTTGCATAATGAACAGGTTCAACTTTAATTGCATCATTACTATTTTCAAAAATATCTGACTTTCTTTTCTCAGCACTAGACATATCATCACAATCTTTCTTAAAAATAGGAATACTATGTTTCAAACTTGTCTGGATTGAATATGTTAAAACTGGAATAACTTTAATAGTATCACCTTCTAAATCTTCACTACTAATATCTTGTAAATCGCAGTGCATTCTTTTCTCTTCTGCAACATCATCAGTATCAATTAATTCATTTAAAATTTCAGTATAAACTGGATCACCTCTAACATTGTTAATATAGCATTCTAATTTTTCAAACTTGATTGCATTATTCAAACTCATAACTTTATATTTAAATTTAATATCTTCTCCATCTGCAAAATCTTCTATTTTAATTGTCGACTTATATGAATTTGAAAGTAAAACTAAACTAAAATCTTGTTTATTAGTATTTGTAGTATCAACAGCATTTTGTTTTTGAAGTAAACATTGTGTATTAAAATTACATAAAAATTTTTCCCAAGTACTCATTGCAGTCTCTTGAGTTTCTTCTGCAGCAATTGTAGCTCCTCCCCAAAAATCTCCTCCAGCCATACCTGAAACAATAACTGTAATTATTAAAGGTATAATTAAAATTAAAGATATTTTTGCTTCAAAAAAGATATTAGAACCAACAACTTCTTGAGGTGCTTTTTTAAAATAAAACATCATTGAAAGAGGCATAACAATTAAAAAATTAAAATAAATCATAACTCCAACTATCCATAAAGACAACAAACCTAATGCGCCTGCTTTAGGTAAAAGTGTAAAACCGAAAATATATCCTTCACTTCCAATTAGACTTGCAAGAAGATTGTATAATAATGCATTTACATCTTGAAACCATAAAAAATTATATTTTCCAATAAAATATAAAACAAAAGTAAGATACAATACTCCGATAATGAATTGTTTTAATTTAATACTATTTTTTACTTTTGGTTCAGTTTCTTTTTTTGATGAATTTTGATTATTAACTATTCCATCAGAGATTTCTTTAATCTCTTTAAATTCTTTTTCAATTTTTTTATCATCACTCTTTTCCAATCACTCCTGCAATCTTTTTTTTATTAAAATCATAATTTCCGATTTTTAATAAAAGACTTTTAACTTCACCCTTTTTCCTATATCTTTTAAAAAAAGATAATTTACTATACTCCTCACTCTCAACATAAATTTGAATTTCATTTGCAAAATATGCTCGAAGTTGATTCTTAAGATGCCATTTAAAAGCTTCATATTCTTCATCTTGTTTTACTTCTAAAATCTTTTCAATAATTGTATATCTATTTTGAAAATAACTATGAAGTAAACTTTTAACAATTTTCTCACAAACTTCATTAACTTGATTATTATTAGACTTATAAGAATCTAACCATTTAATATAGTAATTTCTAATATTTGAAACATCATCACTTGAAGTGAATTGTTCTTTTGTTTTTTCTTCTTCTATTTGTTTTTCAATATTTTCTAAAATAATTTTATTTTCTCCTGCTAAAAGAGAACTTGAGGTAAATTTTTGATATTCATTAGGGTTTTGTTTAACCATATTAATAATTGAACTATTGGTCTTATTCTTTTCATAACCATCAGTTAATTCTTTATAATTATTTAAAAGTTCTATAAACTCTAATTCAAACATAGTATTTTTCAATACTTATCATTTATAAATATTGTTTATAGTTAAAGAGTTGTTATATTTTATTGTAAAATTATTTTTTGTTGAGAAAATGAAGAAAATATTCTAAGAACCTTAATCTTTTGGACCTTATCCTAAAGTAATTATGTTGTTGCTATAAAATAATATAGGCAAATTATTTAAATGAATTTGTTTGAAATATAACTATGAAAAAATTTTTAATTGCATTTTTTTTAACAATAATTCTAGTTTTATCTGGATGTAGTGGATCTAATTCGGGAAAAACTGGAACCGATGATCAAGTAACTTCAGGTTATGGATTAGAAGTTGATTTTAAAATTGATGATAGATACATAAAACAAAGAAAACTAATTTACGAATTAAACTTTAGAAATTCAGGATTAAAACCTGTAAAATTATCACCTTCAAATGTTGATTTATACACAATTCAATCTGAAGGTCAAAATAGTTATTTTAGTAGTGAGAGCTTAAATAGTTTTGAAGAAAAAGTATTTGGAAATCAAGGAGAATTAGAACTATACAATGATCAAGAAAGAGATGCTGCAGGAACTCTACTCTTTGCAGACAATTTTGATTTCAAAGACTACACAAAATTAGACTATTTACTCGAAGTAAAATACGATTACGAAACATTATTTAATAATAATTTAGAATTTATAGAAGAATTTGGAATGTTTAAATTAAATAAATTAGACAAAGTCTCACAAGCAGCACCTCTTCAAATCTCGGATATAAAACTAGTTCCAGGAATTGAGAACAACGAATATATACTTGAATATTATTTCGAAGATAGAGGTAAATCAAGTTCTCTTGCTGAAGATGAAACTACAGTTGAAATTAGAGAATTGACAATTTTATTTGGAAGTGAGGATATAACTTCTAATTGTATAGGATTACAAAAAGAAGAAAGTAAGAGAGATAAAGAACTAAGTATAAATGAGTTAAAAGTTAGTAGAAATTCAGACTTAGTAGTTGAATGTAGAATAACAATTGAAAATGAAGACACATTCACAACAAAAACTTCAGGAAACTTCGAATACGAATACAAAATCAAAAAAATTGGTTCAATATCAATTCCTAAAATAACTAATTAATTATTCTTTTTTGGTAACATTTATAAATAAACAAGTATTTATACCAATTAAATGGTAAAAATCAATACTTTAATTGAAGAAGGAAAATTATCTAGAATTGGAGATTTGGAACTTGAAAGGTATATTAATTTCTTTAATTCTTCTTATGGTGATAATTTAAAACATTCTGAATTTAATAAAAATGAATTTCCTAGGTGGGCAATTATTTCAGGATATTATGCAATGCATGACATCAGTAAGTTATTAATTGTTAAAACTTATGGTTTAAAAGTTGAGTTTGAAGTTCATTCTACAACTATCAAAGTCTTGAATGAAATTTTAAAAGATAAAGAAATATTTGCATTAATTGACCAAGCTTATTTTGAATTTAAATATTTAGCAAATGATTTATTTGATGCAAAAAATGAAAGAGTGAAAACTCAATATTTTACAGGTTCAGAATTTATGCATGATGAGTACAAAAAGAAAGCTGAAAATTTTATTAAAGAAATAGTCAATCCATTCATTGAAAAGATAAATATCTTATTGGAGGTAGAAAAATAAAATGATTTCAAACTTATTTAATCAAAACTGTATTAAAGTATTATTTTTATTTAATTTATCACCTGGTTCTAAGTTTAATAGAAAAGAAATACAAGAAAGAACTAAATTAAATAATGTTCCTTTAGATAGTTCATTATTAATCTTAATTAATTCAAAAATTTTAATTAGAGAGAAAAATTTTTATTCTTTAAATTTTGAAAGTTCTTATTTAAAAAAGATTATGGATTTGATTTCAAAAGAATATATTGGATTGAAAAAAATTCCTCTAAATGTATTTTATATGGTTTTAGATACTGTTGATTTTTTTACAACTTATAAGAATATTGAACTTTACTTATTTGGTTCTTATTCTAAATTAACTTATAAATTAAATTCAGATTTAGATATAGCTTTACTTTCCGAAAAAGAAGATAATAGAAAAGAGATTTCTAATTTAATTCAAAAATTACATAAACTATATGGAATTGAATTGGAAATACATTATTTTGATAAAAGAACTTTTTATAAAAACAAAAAAGATCCAATAATTGCATCAATATTAAGAGAAGGAGTTAAATTAATTTGATAACTAATTAATACATACTCTTATGTATGTTACTACTACTAAGATACAGATTAAACGATAAGTTTATAAATAAATAATCATCTATAAGATTATAATGGTAAACAAAGTTAAAACAGGTTTAGTTGCTTTAGCATTCTTAGGTGCTGCTGCAACTCCAGGTATGGCTCAATCAGAGTCTCAAGTAGGTGCAAGTGTAAGATTTCCAATTAGTAAATCTTTTTTTAAAGGAGCTCAAGTAGGAGTTGTAGGTCAATATGGTAAAATTCAAGATGAAGATGCTGTATATGGTGGAGAAGCAGGTCTTTATTTCAGACTTAACTCAATCAAACCTTCCTTTGAAGCAAAAGTATTCGGTGGAGATGGCGACACATTAGGAAAAGCAGGAATTGGTTATGACTTTGCAAAAGAAGATGGTTACACATCTCTAGCAGTTCAACACAAAAATGCAGAATTAGGTTTAAACTTTTTAAAAGAAAACGGAACTCAAGCATACATTGGTGCAAACACATTTGGTTCACTTCCAGAATATAATAAATCAACAGCAGTTGGAACAACAGTAGTTGCTCCAGTAGTTGAAGAACCAACAATTACACCTCCTCCTGGATTTGATTAATTACTTTTTAATTAATACATTTATTTAATTATTTATTTTCTTGAATTTTTCATATGAAAAAGCTAAATTATTTTAAATTTATAACGATATTCTTTTTAATTTTTGTTAGTACAAATTTTTTATATGCGAATCAAGTAAGTTATACTATGTCAAATCAAGACTGGAATTATGAAACTTGGAAGTCAGATTCTTCTTGGACTATTTTAGATACTGGTTCTTTAATGCCTTTAGATTCTGGAGGAACATTTCTTACAGGAGTAGAAAATCCGATTATTTATGCTTCTAGTTCTGATTTTGGAAGAATATTTATTTTTCCTTCGAATAATGAAGATTATGTGTTAAAAAAGGCAGCCTTTGATTTTAGTTTTATAGGTCCTTATTCTTATCCTACGGAAATTTTCACTAAATACAGACAAACTACAACAGACCCATTATATTACGAACTTCCTATAGGTCAAATATGTGAGCCTCAAGCAGGAACATTTTATTACAACCAAATACTAGAAGAAATACGATATATGGGAATTAGTTCCAATTTAAATTCTCTTCAAACTTCATCAGGAATTGAAATTCAAAATGAAGAAGTTGTAATTCCACATTTAATGGATAAATACTATTACATGAAAAATTTTGCAATGCTTGAAGTAACAAATGGAATTCATACATTTTATCTATATCCTAGAGATTTAGATAATGGAAGTGATATTGATTACTATACTTATAATGGTTATTTGCCTTCAGAAGTATTAGATAAAATGCAAAATAAATTCAGTAGTCCTTTATCTTTTGATATGGTTCAAGATCCAAGATTTGGTGCTCCAGGTTCCTCAACTTTGTCATTTTCAGGAATTACTCCTTATATTTTATTAAAAGATTCAGCTCATCCTACTGAATTAGTATTTGATTTAAACATATTAATTCAAAATTTAAATGTTAGATGTGAATTAGATACAACTTATTGTGGTGATTTTAATTCAACAATTAATATTATTCCTGTAGATGGAAAATGTGATTTGGATGACAATTTAGATTTATTAGGTGAAATTTTAACTCATACTTCAATTAAAGATATAAACACATTCACAATCACAGACCCAAATTCAGATGATGATACTGATGGAGTTCCATTCTCTTTAGATTTATTTCCTTTAATAACAGGTCATGAAATCTTAGATGGTGGAGATTCATTATATATTCAAGGGACTTGTGATGATGAAGGAAGTAATATTTGGGGAAATAATCCTGTAACAAGATTTGAAGGTAGTTCAATTCGGTGTGATGATGATGGAATGGCAAATGATGATTATTTAGCAATTGCAGATTCTACTTCATGTACTTTGGGAAGTTCAGAAGGTTCATTAGTTTGTGGTGGTTTAGATTATAATAATTATGGAAGTTTAGTAAGTATTCTTACAGGGTTAGTTCCAATATATACAGGAATTAATCGGTATGTTTGTGTAAATGAAGATTCTGGAAGTGATAAAGTAATCGGCTACTGTAACTTAGAATACTACGGACCTCTTCCTTCTGAAGAATTAGCAAATATTGAAATTGATGATACACTTCAAACTTTAACTTATGATGATACTTACACAGTAAATAAAATAGAATTTGATTATGTAACAAAAGATGCTTATTATATTAATGAGGCAGGAGTAAAAGAATTAATAACTTTACCTACAACTCAAGATAAAGAAATAATTATCATGAAAAATGGAGGAAATATAAAAAATGAAACAATAAGACCTGAATATATTGCTCTAAATGCTCATCAAATTGCATTAACAAAAAATAAAGAAGAATTAATTGATTTCGTAGATAAATCATACACTCTAATGACAAAATTAAACATAACAAAAGAACTAGACACAACAACAGTTCCAGGAAAAACTAGAGTTAAAATTAAACTAGAAATTCCTACAGGAGACTCTAAAAATATTACTCTTTATCAAACAATCTCAAAAACACAAGCAGCTGATTATTCAGAAATAAATTTCATAAACAATGGTGGTGCTCAATTAATTGTATTAGACAAAGACCCAGTAATTGGTTGGTATTTTAATGAATCCGACGGAACAGAAGAAATTGAATACGAACTTCCAGGAGATGTAGAAGGAGGAGTAATAATTATTACTCAAGAACCAATTCTATTCAATGAAGGAGAATTAGTAATCAATTACAGAGAAGGTTCATGTAATGCAGATGAAGCGCATCTATTTGACATAACTGATCTAGCAGACTCAAATATCTACGCTCCAACAACTTCATTCTACAAAGTATGTGTAGCTCACTTAACTGAAAATTTAGCAGCAATACCGGGCATTCAAACTCTAAACATTTCAAGCTATGAAAATGCAGGTTTAATGAACCTCTCTGAAACACTAACAAACTTAGTACAAATTTCAACATCCAATTCTAATATCTATTGGAATATGAAAATTCAAAAAGATAATCCGAATGGAAACTACTCCTGTTTAGGTTCTGTTAACGACAAACAAAACCCTTCTTTATTTGGTGATTGTGGATATAATCAAGACAATAGAATTTGGATACATCTAGGTGATGATTCTGAATCTCCAACAACTGACATCTCATATCCTTACTTAGCTCATACGATGAAAATAACTGTAATAGGTGATGATGGACTTCAAGGCTCAGGAATAGATAAATCTTATTATTGTATAAAAGATAATCCAACTGATTGTTCAAACAATCCTGCAGACTACACAGAATACACAAAAGAAATTCTATTAACTTGTGAAAATACTTGGGGATGTATTAAAGAAATAAATGTATTCTCTACAGACAATGCAGGAAATACTGAAACTCCAAAAACAAAAATTGTAACAATAATTGATGAAGGTTCAGCTTGCGCAGCAGACTGTACTGCAAAACCTACACCAAATAGATTCCTTGCAGCATGTAGGAATTTAAATGGTTGTAATTATTACCAATTCAATGCAACAGGTGATTATGATGATGGGAAATATGTAGCAGACCAATGTAATTATTTAGTTGAAGACTCATGGGCTTTCTTCAACATATCTCATGAAATTAAATGTCCAAATGGACCATTTAGACAATCAAGATTCACATTTGAAAGATTATATATTACAAGTAATATGAAATGTAAAAATATTCATTCAATAGATTATCCAGTATTAATTGATGGAGAACAAGTTAAAATGAAAATCATATATTGTTCAGATTACAGTTAATAATAATAATTAATTCTTAAATTTTTCAAAAAATATATAAATCATTTAATTTATTTTTATAATATGACTAACGACAAGTTTCTATACGAAGAAGAAATATTAAAATTTTGGGAAGAAAAAGACATATATAATAAAGTCCAAAAAAAGAATGAAGGCAATGAGCTCTACACTCATGTAGATGGTCCTCCATTTCCAACAGGTGAAGTACATATGGGACTTTTAAGGAATTGGGCTACAAAAGATAGTGTTTTAAGATTTAAAAGATTACATGGATATGATGTGTACGCAAGGGATGGTTATGATGTCCATGGACTTCCTGTTGAAAATAAAGTTCAAACAAAACTTAATTTGAAAACTGTTGAAGATTTAAAAAAATTCGGTGAAGAAAATTTTGTAAAAGAATGTAAAGAATATGTAAAAGAAATAGTAAATGATATGAGTACAGTTAGAACTAGATATGGTCTATGGATGAACAGGGAACAATATCAAACTTCACATCCTGAGTATTTATCTATGGCATGGAGATTCTTCAAAAAAGCACAAGAGAAGGGCCAATTATACAAAGATTATAAAACTGTAGCTTGGTGTCCAAATGATGAAACAACTCTTTCCGATTATGAAATCAAAGACACTTACAAAAATGTTGATGACCCATCCATTTATATTAAATTTCCACTAAAAAAAGAATATAGGACAACAAATTATGAAGAATCTTTTGTAATCTGGACTACAACTCCTTGGACCTTGCAATCAAATATGGCAATTGCAATGCATCCTCAATTAGAATATTCTAAAGTTCTAGTAGAATTAAATGGAAAAAAAGAAGTATTAATTACTGCAAACGCATTAATTGAAAAAGTAGTTGAAATTTTATCCAAACAAAATGAAATTAAATTCTTAGAAGTATTAGAGACAAAAGTTGGAGCAGAATATGAGGGGATAAAATACGACCATATTTATTTAGATGACACTCCATCCCAACAAGAATTTGTTAAATTAGATAACAAACATATTCACGGTATTGTTTTAGCAGATTTCGTAACATTAGGTGAAGGTGAAGATATTTTTGACAAATTAGAAAAAAAATCTTATAAACATTCAAATAAGCAAGAAGGAACAGTATCTGAAGAAAAAATTCAACAAAAAGGAAAATCTGAAGGTTCAGGCCTAGTACATATTGCACCTGGACATGGATTTGACGATTATGAAGTTGGAAAAAAATACAATTTACCTATATTTTGTCCTGTTGGTCCAAATGGTTGTTTTACTGAAGGTAAGTACGATAAACAATATTTCAAAGATGTAGATCCAATTGCAATTGATTACCTTAAAGAAAAAGGATTCCTTTTATCTTCAGCTATGAAAAATCATAGATATCCATGTTGTTGGAGATGTAAAACTCCTATCGTTTATAGGGCAGCAGACCAATGGTGGATTAAAAGAGGAGACTATACTAAAGATGTAATAAAGGCAAATAAAAATGTTCACTGGACTCCAAATAGTGCAAGACACTCATTTGATAATCTTCAAGAAGGTGCAGGTGATTGGGCAATTTCTAGACAAAGATACTGGGGAATTCCTCTACCAATTTTTGAAGATGAAGATGGTAATTACGAAGTATTTGGCTCAAAAGAAGAATTAGAAGAAAGAATAGGGAAAACTCTAAATGACATTCACAGAGATGATTTGAAAAATATTGTTATAATAAATAAAGTTTCAGGAAAAGAAATGAGATCAGTACCTTTTATTGCAGATGTTTGGTTTGACTCAGGTTGCGCATCATTTGCATCTCACTATAATGAAGGATTAGATTTCAATCAAATAATTGAAAAATATTATCCTATGAATTGGATTACTGAAGGAGAAGATCAAGTAAGAGGTTGGTTCTCATCATTATTTAATGTTGGATATATGATAACAGGTAAAGCTCCATACAATCAAGTTTTATTTCAAGGATTTGTAATGGATAGTGAAGGAAAACAAAAAATGTCAAAATCATTAGGAAATGGTGTTGGTGGAAATGAGGCAATTGATTTATGGGGAGCAGATGTTACTAGATATTATTTATTATCTAAAAAAGTCCCTGAAGAAAAATTCAATTTTGATAGGAACGAAGTTACAATTGTTGAAGGATTTTTCAACACTCTAGACAATGTTATAAAATATATGAATGTGTATTTAGAAGAACATGAAGTAAGACATCCATCATTAAACATTTCTGCACTAGATGTAGAAGATAAATGGATACTATACTCACTAAACAGAACAATTCAAAGATTCACATCATTATTTGAAAAGTTCAAATTATCTCAAGCATACAAAGAATTAGAAGATTTCATAGTAAGAGACCTATCTAAAACTTATTTAAAATTAGTAAAAGATAGAACTGAAGAAAGAGATGAAAATCTTCATATAATCTTCAAAGAAATAATTAAAACTATTTTAATATTATTATCAACTGCAACTCCATTTAGGGCTGAGAATTTATACAAACAAACAAACCTCCCAAATAAAAAAGAATCTATATTTTTAGAGCATTATCCTACAGTAGATGAATTACTAATCAAAGAAGTTGAATCAAAAGGAATTGATAAAAACTTCGAGTTATCTCAAGAAATAATTCAATCCGTTTTAAACGCAAGAGAAAAAGCTAAAATTGGAGTTAGATGGCCACTTCCACAAATTGACATAATTTCTTCAAAACCACTTGGAGAAAACCTAAAAGTATTTGAAAATTTAATGAAAAAATTAACAAATATTCCAAAAATTAATTACGACTTAAATGATGTTGAAATCAATTATATAATTAAGCCAAACTTTGCAAAACTAAAGCAAGATTTTGATAATGTTCAAGATGCAATAAAAGCAATTAATTTATCTAAACACTACATTTCAGAAGACTTAAAATTAGGTGAAATTGGTGGAACTTATGAAGGTGTAAAATTAGACTTTGAAAAGCATATATTAAAAGAAATAGAATTAAAAGGAGAATATACTTCTTCAGATTTTAGTAATGGAAGTGTAATTTTACATACTCGTCAAGATGAGATTCTTCTAGAAGAAGGATACTTAAGAGAAGCAATAAGAAGAATCCAATCATTAAGAAAAGACTTAAGTCTAAATAAAAAAGATGAAATAGAATTATCTTTTTCAGGATCAGATGAATACTTTTTAGAACTATCACAAAATTGGGGAAGTTTAATTAGTAAAAAAGTTGGTGCATCAAATATTTTACAAAATGCATTCGAAAATTCACAAGAATTTGAAATCAAAGGTAAAAAACTTACAATTTCAATTAAATCTCAATAAATTCTTTAATTCTTTCTTTTGTCTATTAGAGTAAAAACTAATATTTATATTACAAAATAATTTTAAATAATATATAACTTAAAATGCAATATAACAAATTTGCAAAAAGATTAATGATTTTTTTAGCCTTTACTATAATTTTTTCTATTTTTCAAACTAATCTTTCCTTCTCTGCAATCCCAAGTTGTCTTGAAGCGGCAACGATTAGTGATACAATTTATACATTTCCAAATAATGATTACAATTGTGATGCGCCAGGAAATTTTGATTTTTCAAATCTAAACAATTTCACACTTGATTGTAATGGAAGATTTTTAGAAGCAAGAACTGGGGCAAACATTAATATTACAAATTCAAACATAATTTTTAAAGATTGTGACATTCGAATTTCAGGAACAGGAACTTGGATTGAAAATGGTGCAACTAATGCAATCTTAAATAATTCAATATACACAACAAATATTTTCTTAAATACAACAATTGGAAATTATTATTTGTATGAAGAATTAACCTTTAACACTCAAAATAAATTCTTAGAAGAAGTCAATGGTTTTGATGTAGAAATTAACTCAGTACCTCAAATATATCAAATAGTAAAAAGTAATCTAAATTACAGCGAAACAATTTCACCATTATTCGAAACTTACATAGGTGGAGTTCAAACAAATTATAATAATTTCACAATTAATGTTTCATACACTGATTATCTAAGTTACAATCAAACATCATTAAACATCTCTGAAAATTCAGTAATCAATTTAATTTTAGAAGACAATAATTCTCCTAATCTGATATCTTTAAATCCTTCAATCACAAATGAATCTATGAGTTTCAACCCTGAATTTTCTGAACCTGTAAATGGGACATTTATGATACTATACATGAACGACTCAATAATTAGTGAAACTATTTATTCTGATTATTCTACTTCAAGGTTAGTTTCAGCATCAGGTCTCATTCCATTCACAAATTATAAATTTGCATATAATGATGTATATGATAGATTAGGTAATGGGCCTATAGCATATCCTTTAACTATTTTCCATACATATGAAACAATTAATGCAACGACAAATATTCAAGATAGTTATACTTTTACTGGAGACCCACAAGACACAACTTCATTTAATTTCATATCCTCTCTCTACAATATTGAAATTGAATTCTTAGAAGCACTAAATATTTCAGGAATTTTTAATTTTTCAAATGAGATTAACATAACAAGCAATTTAATTTTTATAGATACACTCTCAGAATTTAACAAAGCTGCAAGATTATATTTTTCAAATCTATTATTTGAAACTACTCCAGTTGTTTTAAAAAATAGTTCAATTTGTAATATTCCTGATTGTCAAATTGAAAGTTATATTGGTGGAGAATTAATATTTAATGTTACAGGATTTTCAAATTACTCACTTACTTCAAACTCACAATTAAATTCAAGTTATGATTCTCCTGAAATAGGAAATAATTTCACAATATACTCAAACTATTCAAAAACTCAAAACAATACTCCAATATTAAACTCTTCATGTTATATGACTCTAAATTCACAAACAAATAATATGACTTACAATTCAAGTTTAGGTTTATACACTCAAGAAATATATACTTCTATAATACAAGAATATATCTACAACATTTCGTGTTATTCTTTATATTTTGATTCAAAAAAATTAAATACGAACATGACTACAATATTTCAACCTATTGACAATTTTATTGCAACAAGAACAATTGTAAAAAAAGATGGAGATTCATTTCTTACAGAAATCAAAAATTTAACTGTAAATCTAACTTCTTCTGGAACAAATAATACTGATTTGTCAACTGATAATGAATACTTTTTCATGGTATCAAAAGATTTTCCAATAACTAATCCAAGTTTCACAAACACAGATAACTTAACAGGTTGGGTAAATATTTTCAAAGAAGAATCTTTTAAAATAAAAAATATAGGAGAAGATAACACTGTATATGAATTCGCAAATGGAACTCAAAAAAATATTACTTCATTCATATTTACAGATGATGGTGGTTCAAGTTTTTATATAAATATTAAATCTTGTACATTTGGAAATTCATGTATCTACAATTCAACTGATTATTATATTTTTTTAGACACAACTCCTCCTGAATATTATTTACCAATAAATGTATCGAAAAATTACAACAGTCATAACAAATTGAACTTTAGTTTTTTTGTAAGAGATTTAGAATCTGGACTTGACTTAATTTCATATGGTGTTGAAAAATATCCAAATCCAATAACTCCTTTAAATCAGATTTTATCTTTTAATAATAATCAAGAAACATATTTTCAAGATTTCGGACATAATTTTGAAGAAGGAAAATACTACCGAATAAAACTTGAATCATATAATCTTAGATTAAGTGCGCAGCCAAGTTATAATACTTCAAATAATTTTTTAATAGATACTCTCCCACCATATAATGCAACATTCAATATTAGTTTATACCAAGACAATTACAAAAATCAATCTCTAACAAACTTAAGTTTTAACTTAGGTGATGATTACCATTTTAATTACACAGCAAAAGGATTAAATTATAGTGGTCTTGATTACATGATAATTTCATATAAAAATGCTTCATTAATTCAAGATGTTTGTTATACTTGGGGAAGTGAATTTGTAATTAATCAAACCTTTAATTCTTCACAAAATTATTATATGGATAATCTTACAACTGGATATTGTTATAACTTCTCATATGAGGTTTTTGATAAGGCAAAAAATAGTAATATCTCCTATTTTGAAAAGGAAGTAAGAGTTGATACAACGATACCAATAATTAATACTCAATTATCTGAAGACCCTATAAATAGAGTAGAAAAATCCATTTTCGAATTAAACAATGATTTAGTAATTTACACATTAAGTTGGGATATAAGTGATTTAAATTCAACAGTTGATTATTATGATTTATTCATATATGATAATACAACTAATTCTAATGTTAAAAATTTCACATTAAATGGCTCAAATCATAATTCATTTGAAATGAAATATAATTCAACATACATAAAAGATGGACACACATATATTTCAACAATTAGGGCAAGAAATAAAGCTGGTTTATATTCAGATAATTCGACAACAGATGGAGTAAGTTTTTACATATTAAAAATTCCTGAAGTAGAACCGCAAAATGCAGTTATAATTCAAAATAATCCTTTAAACAATTACTATCAAATCTTAGACTCAAAAGAGAATGGAACTTATATATTAAAATTAAATGAGAAAAATGGTTACAACACAACTTGTAGATGGGACATAGAAGATTTCACATATACAATCGCAAAAGGAACACTCTGCTCAGGCTCAAACACTCCAAGTTCAAATTGTACTTTAAATCTTTCACAAAGTTCTAATTTTTATATCTCTTGTATGAATGATGAGCTTGTGAATTCTTACAATGATATAGTAAATAATCTGGATGTAGAAATAATTTCACAAAAAAATTATGCGCCACAAATAGAATCCTTAAATTCTATAATGAATTATTCTAATCCATACACACTCTACGAAAACGAAACATTAAATCTAGACTTAATAATAAATGATAGTAATACTCTAAATTATCTTCTATTAAATTCGACATTAAAAATTGGAAACTTAGAAATTAAAATTAATACAACAAATGTTATTAATGATTTAATAAGTATAAATTTTCATAACTCAAGTTTACAAACTCAACCTAATTTAACAATATTTAGTTACAGTTATGATTTTTATTTTAACAACACAATAAATCATTCAGATATAATATCTCTTTACTCTGCAAAGTCTGACACATTACTAGATATCACAACAATAAATCTTGCAGAAACAATTTCTCAATCAAGTTATACTTCGGAAAACTTTTCTAAAACACATTATGATGGAGTATCTAACAATGCACAAATAATAAATATTTCTTCACCATACAATATAATATTAAATCAAAGTAAAATCTCGTGGGATATTGAAAACTTTACAATAAGAAGAGATTTATTTAATATAACTATAAATCTAAGAGATGACTTAAATACAACATCGTATAATTTGACAATTAATTTAACTCCAATTAATTATCTTCCTCAAATCAATCAAACTTATACAAATCTAAATAATCAATTTAATTTAACAAAATTTAAAGTATACAAATACAACTTAACAAAATACTTCTATGAAGAAAATACTAAAGTTGGAATAAATGAAAAACTTTCATATTCATATTCAAATGAACAAAATATCGAAATATTAAATTTAGATAAAAATTCGGGGATATTATATCTTTTAGGAAAAATTCAAGATAATGCAAGTATAGAAATTATTGCAACAAATATTATAGGTAAATATAATTCTACAATATTAAATTTTTCAATAAATAATACTCCTGATAATCTAAGTCCAAATTTAATTATTTCCTCACCTATAAATAATTCAATATTCTCAACTTTCAATAAAGAGATATTTGTAAATGTTTCTTCAAATGAGAATTTATCATACATCAATTTAGTTCACAATTCAATTGTATATAATTTATGTGAAGGTTATTGTAATAATTTCAAATCAGATTTTTCAATATTTAGTCTTGTAAATGGAACAAATTATTTAAATTTCACAATTGAAGATTATGCTGGAAATTTAAACTCATCCTTAATCCAAATAAATTTCACATTAGATTCAGACTCTGATGCAATTCCAAATCATAATGATACTGATTCAGATGGAGATTTAATTCTTGACATACAAGATAAAATTTTATGGACAAATACTTCAATTAAAACCGATATAAACTCTGCATTATTTCAAATTAATGATTCAAGTAATATGTCCGTTAATTATACAAGCTTAGAAAAATTAGAATATGTAGATTCAAACAATCAAACTTATTTTAATTTTAGTTTTGATTTTAATACAACTCAATTAAATTTATTAGAAGTATTAGTAGTTTATGATACTAATGAGAATCAATATTTGTTCGTTCAAGGATTAAATAATATCTCCGGAACAAAAACATTTTTCTTACCAAAAGATAATATAAACTCTTTAGTTTGTATAAGAGATGAAGAGATATACTCTCTTGCTCAAATAAGTAATACTTGTTCTGATGTGAATGAATATAGATTGGATTGTTCATTAAATGAATCGCAAGGAAATTATTCTTGTGAGCAAGAAACAAAAGATTCAAAAGATTATTTTGTAATTAAAGGTTTAACTCATAGTGCAACTAAACTTATGTGTAAAGAAGATTGGATTTATAGTGTGTGGAGTGCATGTTCAAATAGTCTACAAACAAGAACTGGGACTGATTTAAACAACTGTGGTACGACATTATTTCAAACTCTAACTCAAAGTTGCATAATACCTCCAACATCACCTTCAAGTGGAGGAGGTTCAAGTAGTGGAGGAAGCAGTAGTTATTATCCTTCAATAATTATAGAAGAAAATGAAAGTGAAATTCAAGAAAATATAACTTCAGATAATCCAATTATACTTCCAATATCTTTAGGAAATGTAGATTATGGGTTTAGCAAAATAATTGAAGAAAATAAATTATACTCATTTACTTTTGAAGGAGTAATTTATGAGGGAGAATTTTCAATAAACTCGGAAAATATAATTTTTGAAACAAAAGAGAATTCATTTATTTTTGAATTTGGAGAATTTGAATTTGATATAGATTTTGACAATGAAAATGATGCAGTATATATTTTAGAATTCGATGGAGTAAATTATTTATTAGATGTTAATCCAATAAAAAAAGAACAAATTACAATTCCTACAACTCCAGTAATTGAACCAACTCAAGATACACCTATTGAAGAATCTAAAAGTTATTTAAGTTATATATTAATTGCTTTAACAGTACTAACTATTGGTGGTGGTTTAGCGTATTATCTAGTTGATAAAAATAAGCATAAGCAAGAAGAATTTGACTATAACTCTTTAGCATCAACTCAAGGAGCAAAAGGATTTTCAAGAAATTTAAATGATGCACAATCTTATGAGAAAATTATTGATGACTTATTAGCATATTCGCAAAATCTTAAAGAAGAAGTATTATCTGAAGAAGATTTATTTAATAAATTACACAATCAAGCAAAACAACTTGTAAGACAAGGTTATTCTTGGACAGATATATATTATTATTTGAAAGATAAAAAATTATCAAACTTTTTCATTAGAAAAGTTATAGACTTCAAGTATCTAGGGGATAAATTTGAAGATTTTTATCAAAAAGAAGATATTAGAGTAAATCCTCAAAATTTAAGAAATAAATTATTAACTCAAAGTTGGTTTAATGAATGTTACATTTATGACGGTGATGGCTCTAAAATATTAAATGATATATTATTCATGTTTGCAGGAGCAAATATTTATGGATTTTCAAAAGAAAAATTCTTAGATGTTTTAGAAGATGAATTTAAATTTGGTCTACAAAATACGAAACCTATTGTTGTAGAAATGACAAAAGATAAATTAGTACTCGCAGACATTCAAGTACTACTAAATTTACAAAAGAAAATTGAGAACTTAAAACAAGACACACACGAATTAAGAGAAGAAGTAAAAACACTAAATATCTCTAATCTAAATGAAATTGAAAAATTAATCGATGATTTACTGCATTCAACAAATAAACATTTAGATGAATCCTAATAAAAGTTACTATTCTTATAAAATAATAATATATATAAATCATTATAAATCAAAATCATTATGAAAAAGCAGCTACCTCAAGTAAAAAAGAGTTTGAAAACTTTTATTTTAGATGACGATGCAAAAGTAATCGATAAAGCTGCAACAAAAATAGCCCTTACTTCTTCTTTTATGGCAATAACTATTATTGCAAATAGTAATGATGCTCATGCTGGCCATAGTAATCATACAAACCATGCAAACAATCTAAATGCACCAGAGAATTTTGGTACTGATTATCATGGTGGAAATAATCCTCTTGATGCTGTTCTTAATGGAATTGAAGAAAAAGGTGTTGATACACTCCACTCCAATCACTACAATCATCAAAATGTAAGTGGAGGTCAAAGTGGATTTGCAATGATAATTGGAGCAATAGTTGCAGTAGTTGCTGTTGCCGCAACTGCTGGAGCAGGTTTGTTGGCAGTAGGAGGTGCAGTTGCATCTTTTTCGGCAGTTGGTGTTGGTACAGGTATGACTGCTTTAGTATCTGGTATTGGAGTTGTTGCAGCAGGTGGAGCAGCAGCAGGTTCTTTAGTAACTGAAACTCCTGACACTGCTATGATTACAACTGGTGACCCATATCATGTGACTGAAGAAATTCTAAGAGAACTTCAAGACGAAGAATCTTAATTATAAATTATACATTGTCTTCTTAAAAATTTCTCCATCTCTAATATAAAATGCAAGAATTTTATATTGTTTGTCAAATAATTTATTTTGTCTTAAAATATCCTTTTCTTCATTAGTAAGAATTCTATCATATTCAAATTCAAACTTTTCATCAATTTTGTGATTGTCTCTATACTTTGAAACTTTAACACACTCTTTATTATGAAAAACTTTATTTAAAATTTCATCATTCATTTTTTCTTTAAAAATAAAAGGTTCCTCATAAACTTTAATCTCCTCTTTATTCTCATAATAATCAATTGCGTAATACCAAACATTTTCGAATTCTTCTTTTATTTGAATATCGTGTCTTTCTTGAATAAACTTCTTAATTTCTCCTTTAATAATTAAAGCATTTGCAAATTTAGAATACAAACTAATTCTCTCAATTTTATCATTTTTATATGAGAGTCCAATAGCATAATAATATGTTTCTTCATTAATTTTATTTTTCGAAATCAAATTTTTAATTTCATAATATGCATTTTCTAAATTAGAATTATAATATTTATCTTGTTTTTCAATACTTCTTAAATTATCAATAATCTCTAATGC
>JAQICV010000071.1 GCA_027858315.1 Candidatus Woesearchaeota archaeon | reverse complement strand
ATTAATTATGTGTCTCAATTTACTTTTAAAAATTTAGTGTATAAGAAAAAATTAAGGTTTGATTTTGGGCTATTAGATGATAAAGGAAACTTATTTATCCTTATAGAATACGATGGTATTCAACACTATGAATCTAATGAATTTTTTGGTGGTATAAAAGAATTTAAAGAACTAAAAAAAAGAGATTCTATGAAGAACAAATACTGTAAAGATAGTGGTTATAAACTAATTAGAATATTCTATAAAGATTATCATAATATTGAATCTATTTTAGAAAAAGAACTTGCTAAAATTAAGCTAATCTGATATAATAACTATATATTATATAAAGCATAAAGGAGGTGTTTATGTTAAAGGAATTAAAGGAAAATATAGAAACATTAGAAAGTATCGATGCTGAAGTGAAAGTAATTAAAGATGAAATGAATAAGAAAATTGATCAGCTTAAAAAGGATAAAGAATATAATAATATTTTAGCTAGTATTGATGATCAGAAGAGTATTTTAACTGATGAAGCTATTAAGAATTTTAAAGAAACAGGAGAAAAGACTTATATAGGGGGTATCAAAGTTCAAGAGAGAACTACACAATCCATTGTAGACAAAAAGAAAGCTATGGACTTTGCCTTAGATAAAAAACTTTTCCTTAAATTAGATGAAAAGGCTATTTTAAAATTTTCCAAAGATAATGATTTAGATTTTGTGAAAGAAGATACTAACACTATTGCTACTTTCCCTAAAACAATTATATTGGAGGGTTAGTATATGCTAACAATTACAAAACCTGAAGAAGGACTAACTTACCACGTAGATATTGAAGAAGACTTTAATGAGTTTAAAATAGCTGATGCTTTTTATAGATTTATGATCTTAGCTGGATATGATACACAAAAAACTTCTGAAGCATTTATAGGTATAGGTGATAATTATTCTGATAACACTGAAATGCAAGAAATTCTTTCAGAAAGATTTGCTATGGAATTGGAAAGGGAGGTATAGGTATGAAATATAGAGTAGAAATACCTTATGCTTGTTTTGTTACGGTAGATGTAGAAGCCGAAAATAGGGAAGATGCTATTGATAAAGCTTGGGAAAATGCCAGGATTAGTCATTATGCTGGAAATGGTGGTACAAGTAAACTAATTGGAGTTTCTAGTAGTAATGTTAATATTGATTTTAATGATGAACCTATAGATATAGGAGAATATGGTATTTTAGTATATGATGAAGACTATGTAGAGGTAGAAGAATGATTAAACTAATTGTAGAGTTTGGTGTAGGTACTAGTATTATGGGTTCAGATCGTATAGAACAAGTAGAAATAGAAGTTTATCCTGAAGATGATATGGAGGGTCAAGCACTAGAAGAGTTTATTCAAGAAGAAATTTGTGATGAATATGCTGAATGGGTAGCAGATAAAACGGAAGAGTGGTCTAAAGAACTTAAAAGAGAAATAATTGAGGAGTTAGAATAATGATTAAATTATATTCAAACGGTTGTCCTAAATGTAGGATACTAGAAACAAAATTTAATGAAAAGAGTTATCCTTATATAAAAATATCTGATACAAGATTGATTATGTCTGTAGCAGAAAATAATGGTATTAGTGCCTTTCCTTTTTGTGAAACTGAAGACGGTGAAATTAAAAACTATATAGATATGATTACTATTCTTAATCAACTAGACTAGGGAGATATATTATGACTAATTTTGAAGAAAGGATTGATGAAGCAATTAGACTACCTTATCCTTATGAAAATAAAGAAACAGATACACAATGGGATTTCTATAAAACAGAAGATACACTCATACTAAGATTTCAAGGATCATTCTCTAAAAAAGATTGGCTACAAAATTTTAATGCCTTTATAGTTCCCTATAAAGATATGAAGAAGAGGTTTTATGTCCATGCTGGATTTTTAAAAAAATATAAGTCCATTAGAGAAGAAGTATTAAAAGTTTGTGCTGATGAAGATATAAAAGAAATAGAGATTCTAGGTCATAGTCAAGGTGCTGGTTTATCTATCTTAGCTCATGAAGATATTCGTTATCACTTTCCAAATATTGAGGTTAATTCTTATGTATATGGCTGTCCTAGAGTTGTATCATGGAACGCTCCTGATGATCGGTGGAAAGGTTTTAATTCGATAAGGAATGGAAATGATGTAGCTACTAAAGTTCCTTTTTTCTGGATGGGATATAAGCACGTAGGTAAAAAAATTAATGTAGGTAAAAAAAGAATTCCTTTTATCTTCTCTTTTAAAGCACATTATCCAAATAGTTATAAAATCCAAATAATTATAAAGAATCTTTAAGAAAATGCGGAATTTAGATCAATCTTTTTCTATAGACTTAACTATTATAGATAGGAACCAGAGATAGATTTCTCTGGTTTTCTTGTCTACTAGGGAGGTCTATAAATACTTTTAGAATATATAAAAAATAAGATAGAGGGGTATAAAAATTGAAGAGATGGATAACTATACGTGAATCTATTGGTGCTGACGGATTAGGCACACCAACCATTTCTTTATATTTAGCATACTGTGATATAGCTACTGTTTGTCCTAGAGTTAATGGATTTTGTAAAGAGTGTCAGAACAAACACTTACAGAAAGATAAAGTTGGTACATTATTATCTATAGAAGAAGTATTAGAGATAACACTTCCAAAAGTAAAATTCTATCAAGAAACTTTTGGAGAATGTAAAATTGCTTTTATAGGTGGTGAACCATTAGCTGATATAAATAGACAGTTTGTTATTGAGTTAGCAAAACAATATAAAGAAAATCATATAGATACTTTATTATATACATGGAGGTATATAGAAGATATTATTGAAGAAAATATTGACACATCTTACTTTGATACGTTAGTATGTGGTGAGTATATAGAAGAATTAAATAATGGGGGTATATTAGGATCATCAAATCAATATATCTATAGAATGAAAGAACAAGAAAGAATGGGGGCATAAAAAGTGCATTTAGGAATTAGTTTAGACCAGGACTTTGAAAGAACATTTATGGACATTAAACATAAACATCATGAACTAGTAAAACTGGAAGGGTTAGCCAATCAGAACCTTGATCCTACAAGATTTTTTAAAGAGTTTTTAAGAAGTAACAATACAGCCAATGCTAGTATAGATGATAACAGTAATGTATCTTCACAAAATATGAATACATTATTAAATGAATCAAATAAACCTTTAATGAAGCTTTTATCATATAATAAAATCTACATTGAAATGAAAGAAGAATTCGGAATTGAAATTGCAGATCAATATTTAAAAAATAAAATATATGGAGATATCTATGAAAATGATTCGACCTTAACATCGTATATGAGCTATTGCTTTGCATATTCTATTAAAGATGTAGCTGAACAAGGTTTATTCTTCATCGGAGAAATGAAAGCTGAAAAACCAAAACACCTTAATACTTTTAATTCACATATTATTGAATTTGTAGCATGGGCTACTAACCAGCAAGCAGGGGCTGTAGGTCTTCCAGATTTCCTATTATATCAAATGAAGTTTTGGTTAAATGATATCAATACAGGATATATTTCTAAAGAAAAAGCAGAAAAAGAAAAAGAACAATCATTTCAGCATATAATTTTCTCTCTTAATCAGCCTTTCTTAAAACATGGAATTCAATCTGCTTATACTAATTTTACTATCATGGATAGAGAATATTTTGTAGGTCTATTTGGAGGATTAGAATTTGATGATGGTACTTTTGCTATTGATTACATAGAAGATTTTATGCAATATCAGAAAGATTTTTTGGATTTTCTGAATATGGCAAGAGATAAAAAGAGTTTTACTTTTCCAGTTATGACAGCTTCTATGATTTTTAAAGATGGTAAATATCAGGATGAAGACATGGCTAAATATGTAGTTAAACATAATATGAAATACGGTGACTGTAATATCTATGTAGCTGAAGATGCAGGTATCCTTTCTGCGTGCTGTCGTATGAATTTTGATACTGAAGCTATTAAGAATAAACCTGAAGAGTTAACTGGTAATTTTAATTCTATAGGTGGTACTGATTTGAATATTGGTAGTTCAAAAGTAGTTACACTAAATCTTCCTAGAATAGCTTATCTTGCTAAAGGAGATTTTAATAAAGTAAAAGAACTAGTTAAAGAAAAAGTAGAATTAATTCAAAAGTTTCATAAAGCACATAGAATAATTTTACAAAAGAATATTGATAGAGGTCTATTACCAGTATATAGCTATGGACTTATGAGACTAGAAAAACAGTTTGCTACGATAGGGTTAAATGGTATAGAAGAATTTGTTGATATTTTAGGTGGTATTGAAACTAATAAGATAGGTGAAAAATTCTATAATGACAATGGTATAGATTATGTTACTGATATATTAGATTATATAAACTCTTTAGGGGAAGGGACTATAGAAAAATATGGATTTACACAGAATAGCGAAGTTATCCCCGGTGAATCTACAGGTGCTAAACTTTTAAGTAAAGATCGAACTTTATATAAAGATTTTCCTATTAAAGATAAAAATATTTATAGTAATCAATGGTGTGGTTTAGATACTAACTTTCCTATGGAAGAAAGAATTAGGGTATCTGGACTTCTTGATGGTAAGACAGGAGGAGGTCAAATCTTCCATGCTAATCTAGGAGAAGAATGGACTTCTTTTGAAGATGCTTGGAATTTTAATAATCTGTTAGCTAAAAAAGGTATTATTTATTGGTCTGAAATTCGTAAGTGGCAATATTGTAAAGATGATCATAACTTTTTTGGTGAAAATTGTCCTTATTGTGGAGGGGAAGCACTTGGGTCAATAATGAAAATAGTGGGGTATTTAGTTAAAGATCAATATTATAGTCAAGTCAGAAAAGAAGAGTCAAAGAAAAGGATTTTTTATTAAATTAAATAGAGGGGTGATATTTCATCCCTCTATAGGAGAAAGAAACTAATGGAAAATTATAGAACTTGTTACGAATGTAAGTGTGGATATACTCAAGATCGAGATATCCATTCTGCAAATAATATTCTTATTGAAGGTTTAAAACAATTTGATACGGAGCGTACCAATCAAATGCTTGTGGAGAAGATGTC
>JAQICV010000070.1 GCA_027858315.1 Candidatus Woesearchaeota archaeon | reverse complement strand
CTAACTCTTCTGAAACTGCTTCTGCTATTTGTAGCCAAAAGTCATTTTGTATAGCATTATGCATTTTTCCTTTAACTGTATTATATATACTCATAAGACTTAGTTCCCACCTTTATAGTATTTTATATCTATATAGTTGCTTGAGTCATATTTAAGTATTTGAGTTCTAGCTAATAGCTCTACATCATCAGCTACTAGTCTATATTCTATCCTCACATCATAATCTGTATATACTTCAGTTAGACCCTCTAATATTGCTAGAGATCCTTTACCCGTTGTTAGTAAAATACGAGATATAGCTGAAAAAGTATAACCTACTTCTCCTATGATAAACCCTGTTGGGCTACCTTGACCTATTAACTCATAGTTATTTACTGATTCAGTTTTCAATTTAACATACACTTTTATCCCTGTTCCAGTAATAGGAAATAAAGGCAATGTAATAGGTAGTGCATATGCACTAGAAAAGTCTAATTTTTCTAATAGAGTTACATAAGAATTATGTTTTCTAACACCTGCTGTATTATCTATCAAAGCACTATAATCTGAATTAAAAACACTATCATAAAAATCTAAAACATCTATATTATAGGCATTAGCTAAATTAGTATCTATATTAGTGTTTACTTCATTTAAAGTTAGTGATCTTGTATTAACTGCTACATCCATGTTAAACACCATAGGAATTATAGTAATCTCTGGATATGTTAAAATGTCTGTTGGTGCATTCTTCTCCCTTATATCTCTAGTTAATTGTATAGCTTGATCTTCAGTCAATCCCTCATCTGTAGTTGTTAGAGCTATAATATTAACGAGGTTGTCTTGAGTAGGAATATAAGCCCATAGATCATTTCCATTATCTAAATTATATTCATAAGCCCCTGTAACTGATACTTTCTTAATATAAGAGAATCCTTCAATGATAGTTTGATAATCCTGTTTAGTAGTAGCTCTATCTCCACTTTGAAAGAATCTTGGGGAGTTTGTCCTTATTTCCTCTATAGGCGCTTCGTCCTCTCCCCCTGCTAAACTTGATGTATTTGTACAGAATAGTTCTACTTGTTCAAAATTAACATTGTATATTGTAGAATCTATGTTAGTTACTAATCCACTTGCTACTATATTACCGTTAGATCCTTTAGTTTCTATATAGTCAAACTTAATTGTGTCTCCATTGGATAATATTTTTCCATTAGTACCATTACCAAAAGTTATTTTAATACCAGAGAAGTCTACTAAGCTTTTAATTTCATATACTTTATCATTTATTCCATAATCAAATAATGTTTCAACTGGTGTCCAAAGAATATCATTAATGTATAAATCATAGTGACTATCCTCTATAGAGTCATTTAATACTATAAATGTTTCGTTTTCTGACCCTTGAGCAAAATTACTATAGGTTTTATGGATACCTTGCACACTTAAAATATCCACATAAGTCTCTG
This sequence comes from Candidatus Woesearchaeota archaeon, assembly GCA_027858315.1. NCBI lineage: Archaea > Nanobdellati > Candidatus Woesearchaeota > Candidatus Woesearchaeota archaeon. The sequence goes on along the minus strand of JAQICV010000070.1, from coordinate 1,665 downwards.
TAATAGGCATTGAGTTTGCTTCTACAGTAGTAAAATCAATTCCAGTATTATCACTAGTTTGAGTCCATTTTGGAAAGTCTATTATCTTAGATGGTTGAGTATCAAAAGCCTCTGAAACTCCAAATCTTATATTTCCAGTAGCTCCTCTTTTCCTAGGAACATCATAGTTATGTACTTTACTTTCTGTTAAAAGTGAAGACCTATTTTGAGCTAGTGACCATGTATTTTCAATAGTCAAGTACTCGTCTTGAAGCTGTTGGTCTTCCATCTCTTCTGATATAGCTTCTATTATATTTACTAATGCTGAATTAGCGAATACATTATTGTGTTCTGTTTTATTTGATAAGTTTGTTAATACCCTATTTCTTATACTATTATAATCAAATTTCTCGCTCATAGCTTATCCCTCATTACTTATTAGATATGTTTGGTTTATTCCAACTCTAAATTGTTCACTATATCCTACTAAAAGTATTTCCCACCTTTTACGTGTATAGTTTGGTGTAACTGTTAAGTTTAATATTTCTAAAGCAGGACTAAAATCATTAGATACTCCTCTTTGAATAGACCTTCTAATCTCTAAAGCCCTTGCATCATTTAATGGTTTTCCTATATGTCTTAAAAGAATCCCACCACCTTGTCTTCTTAGAAACTCATTAGGACTAGATGTAATCCAGAGCCTAAAAGCATTATCAAGAGCATCATTGTTTTTTATATATAATCCATTCTTCTTATTTCCACTAATTGGAATATCAATATAGTTTAATTCTTTCATAATATAATAGTACTTTTTTAGATTTAAGGTACAAGTATGCTTTCTATTTTAGATCCTGTTATATTCCCTGTAGAACTAAGATTTAATGGGGGAACATTACCCGCTGTTAGTAACGCTTTAAGTACTGCTCCACCATCACTTGGCACAGGAGTCCAAGCTACCAGTATACTTACTAAAGTATTAAACTTATCATTTAGTTCATTATAGGCAGTTTCTAAAGCTGAGTATCTAACAGCATTTTCGTCTTGGGAATTAAGAATTATTTTACCATCTTTATCTATAATAACATGAGATCCACTACTCTGAATAAAACCATAACTTCCATCTAGTCTATTGTGAAAAGATAAAGATTGATCTTCATAGAGTGTAAATTGGATGTCCTTGTATGTAGAATCTAGACCATCCACTGATCCTAATATATCCTCTACTTTAGTAAAGTCAAACTTCCCAGATATATTATATTTAAAATCTGTATAATATCTATCATAAAATAAATCATCAGCTAATAGCCAAATTAAAGATCCTACTTCTGGAAGGTTACTCTTCATCTCGTTATCACTAGAGTTTCCTGTAAAAGGTGGAAACCAAGGACAATTTTCAGGATCAATACTAACCATTTCTGGTAATAGCTGAACTTTAACTTTTCCTTTCTTATCAGGATCATCTATTGATATTACTTTTCCTCTATAAAGGTTTAATTTTATTGTATTGTTAGGCATTTATTAACCTTCCTTTTAAAGCATACACACTAGATGGTAGAAACGTACTTTTTCTTCCTATAACACAATGTGTACTAGCCATTTGATTTTTACCATCCCATACTACACCACTTTTTTCAATTAGAGATACCCCTAACATACTAAAGCCACTTGTATCAGAGTCTTCAGAAC
>JAQICV010000069.1 GCA_027858315.1 Candidatus Woesearchaeota archaeon | reverse complement strand
CTTCTTTTTAGGCTTCGGTTTAACCTCTTCTTTTTCTACTTCTTCATCTTTAAAGTCCGTTTCAATATTGTCTTCAGATACCTTTTTATCTTCTTCCGCTATTTCATCAAGTACTTCTTTAGTTAAAGTACTTCTTATATCATCATCTTCAACTTTTTCATCTGATTCTAGTCCTAGATCTTCTTTAGTCAACCAGCCTTCTACATATTCAGCATTAAAAGCTTTAGACTCTAGTGCCATGTAGATTGAACCTTGAGTATCGCTGAAAATTACTCTTCCAGCGTCCTCTGGTTTAATACCCTCTGTTAGATTAGTTACATTAACCTTTAATACTCTTACTTGAGTTCCATTCTCTTTGTTCGTAAATCTCAACCTCTTAAAATTCATCCTTAATATTTCTCCTTTTGGTTTATATACTAAGAAAAGTTTTTGACAACCTTGCAGGCTTTTAAAATTATTTCGCCTTTATCCTCTATGTATTCTGAAGTGTTTTCTACTCCTTCTACCAAATTACAATGATCAAAAACATCGCCTCCAACTTCAACAACCTCATCTTCAAAAAAATCCTCTAGTGTTTCTCTATCATACATTTCATATCTATAATCACCTTGACTAGTTAGCATATATGCTGAGGTACCATCTATCTCATCCATGTTTTCATAATCAGATGTCCCATATAAAGGGAAGTCTCTTTCATCATCTCTTCCTATATTTGTTTTAGAATTTGGGATTAACTCCCCTACTTTATATTTATGATTATCATATCTAACAGCTACTGTAAGATGATTCTTTTCTAGTCTATCCTTGTTGGATACTAGATACTCAATAACTATGTTAGTGATATCCTTAGAGGATTCTCTAATCTTAACCTCTGTTCCTGTCTTTACAATTACACCTTCTATTAGTGTATCTTTTGTTAATTTCATATTATTTCTCCTTTTGTTTTATATATAAGCTTCTAAACTAATAGTTGAATTGTTTTCTTTGTATTCTAAAACTCTATATCCTGCTTTAGTTAGCCATGCTGATACTAGTTGTCTATGGCAAAAGTCCTCTGATTTCTCATAACACAATAGTATAGCATCTTCACCTAGTTCATCAAATACTGCTTTAGGATCTAGTCTATCTAGAACTTCCTCTTTATACCGGGTGGTATACTCCTCTTCAGTTAAATTACCTTGCTTGTAATCATACAATAATGAACTTGGTGGTGCTAAAGTTTTATAGACTTCGCCCTCATACCATGAGGGGTTTGTTCTAGCTATAGATACTGGTTTATATCCAGTAGAATCTATCTTTTTAGACTTCGCAAAGTAGGATGTTAACACTAGTACAAACCCTTATACTTTTCAAATACTTCTTTATTTAAAATCCTAGACCACCAGTCATTTAAAACTCTATCACTTTTTATATACTCCCCCGTTAGAGGGTGTTCTCCTAAGTCTAACCTTGAATGAAACATGATACAGATAGTATAAACATTATCAACTTCACACCTTAGTTTAGTAGACTTGCTACGTGGTATAAAATGGGCTGGGGTCAATCTTCCTGTATATCCATATAAGCTATAGCCACTTTGAATAGCTATATCCTTCTCTCTATCAGTTAGAACTTTCCAGAGTTGGCACTCTTCTCCATCTCTCTTATATACAGCTTCTCGGCATTCTTCCCACTCAGCTTGATAACTCAAACCAGACTCTTTATTATTTAAAGCTTCTACTTTCCTAACATGCTCTTTATATTTTGTAGCTAACTGCTTATCGTTAAGCTTTGACTTTCCAGTATATCTTGATGGACTAGGTAAATAGCCTGTTGACTCATATTTTTCTGTGAACTCTTCTAAAGATATTAGACTTGGCATAGTATTTAATCCTCTTCTTTTTTAGTTGATTTTGCACCTTCAATAACCTGAGCGAATTTTAATATAGCCTGTAGCTCATTTGCAGACATTTCGCCTGATATATTTCCTTCACCTTCTGATCTCTCGTTGTTTAATAAAACATTGGGGCTTTCTTTAGTAGGTCTTAATATATCGAACAAGGCTTGAATTTTACTAACTTTTTGTTGACTCTCCATATTCTTCTGTTTTGCTAGTGTATCACTTAGTCTAAATATCTCATTAACTTCTAGACCATCTTCCTCCATAACTTCAAATAGCTTTTGATTAACTATGTTTTGTTGGTCTGTTAATACCTCAATATTATTGTCATTGATATTTGACATTTCTGAGTTAATAAAGGACATGACAGAGTTTTTGAATCTATCATTACTTGTAATCTTTTCAACTTTACTCTCTTCATCACTATCTTTACTAACATTACTTGCTAATTTACTTAATCCATTATCCATTATATAAACTTCCTTATCTCATCAATTGCATCTATACTTTTACTATCTATATCTTCAAAGTTATTTTTAATCTTTTCAATTATACTCTTCTCTAACTTTGCTATGTTTTTACCATATCTTATAGCATTTACATCATTGAAGGGTAATAACTTATGAATCTCTGGCCAAGGTTGCTTCTTTAATTCTTTATAGTAGAAACAAAGAGAGCTAATCATTATATCTTTTAACTCTTCTTGTGAAGGTAATTCTAGTGTTGAACCTCCTATTAAACCTAGTATCCGAGTAAATGTTTCTAATCCTAACTCATTATAGAGGGTAGATAAAGTATCATCCTCTCTTGAATATAAGAACATAGATACTATATTTAAAAATAACTCTTCATCTTTTTTAGGTTTAGTCTTAAATATCCTATCTACTTTTGCAGACCATACAGTATTTAATCCCATTATTATATAACCTCCTCATTATTACTAATAATAGTATTATTCTCTTCCTCCTCACTTTCTCTACCAAACTTCTTAGTATATTCTTCATAGGATATAACTTGATTAGTCATTACAATCTCTTCCCGAATAAAATCATAGATACTTTTCATTGAAAACTCGGATAGCATATGATGGTGATTACTATAGTACTCCCAATAGTCTACTATATCCTCATCTTTTATATTAGGATCAATTTGCATATAAATAGACCTTAAAACTATGATAGCAGTTTTTAAATCATAATTAACTACACACTTTATAAAGAGATTATCTAATAAATATGTTATAGCTTCTATTTGCAACTCTTCTTGATATTTGTTTAAAATATATTCTTCTGAACCTACCATCCCTTCTACCACTTCGATCAAGTGAAATAAATATAAACTATTATCTGAAGTTATAGGGGTATTTATAGAAGTTTCTAATAATTCTCTTTGTTTTTTCTTAGGATTATACATAGGGTTTAGTACATGAGTCTGTAAGTAGCCTATAAATGATCCTGATATTTTAAAGTTAGGATTATTGATGTACTTTTCCATAAAACTTACTAAAGAAGTCATTACTAAATCATGCCTCTTTTCATCTTCTAGATATACAGCACTTGATTTTAACTTGCTACTTATAATATTATGTAATAATTGTTCTATAATAATCATCATTTCCTGAAAAGACTCTAAATTAGCTTCTCTATCTTCTAGATATCTATCTTGTAGTAAAGCTAGATCACACTCAACATTTGGTTTATCCCAGTATCTAATGTTACAATTGGGACATAGTTTTGGTGGTCTTTTGTTTTCTTCTTTAGTGTATTTATGCTTACACTTACAGCAGTAGGTATGTTTTTTCTTACTCATATATTAAACTTCCCTCCCATTCTCATATATATGTTTTAAAGTAGGAAATCTTAGACTAGTTTTACCTTTCTCATTTGTAGTTTCCTCGAAGTATTGGACCGAAATAGTCTTCCCTATAATCTCAGAAGGATTATTATAGAATAATTTTCTTTGCTCAATAGTAAATCCTGATCCTACTTTAACATCGAAGCCTTTATGCTCTATGTGTATAGCTGTTAATGTCTCAATTTCTTTTCTAGTGCCTAATTCTACTACTTGAAATAGGCCTGTCTCTATAGCTAGAACTTCATACTCAGCATCAAAGAACTTTTTAACTTTGAGTATATCATTAGATCTTTTACCTTTATATACAGTATCTTTTCTTAAAATTAAGCCTTCCCATCCATTAGCAATTGACTTAGCTTGTAGAGTTTCAAAAGATTCAGGAGTCATTTTTATTTGTTCTAGCACTTCTAGTCTATCATTATTTTCCTTCAGCTCTTCTTGTAAGCAGAGTAGTCTCTCAGAGAATATTCTAGTTGAAGTTTTGGATTCAAACTCTTCTATAGTTAACATGTCAAATATCTTATATTTAGGATTAGGAATAGTAAAGTCTTTTTTCTTATATACTTTCATTATTTTAGTGAAATCCTCTTTACCCTTCTCATCTACTATACAAAGTTCGCCATCAAATACACAATTTTCTATTGTTATATTTCTTACAATACTATTTTGAATATAGTCTAAAGTAAAAAACTCTTTCCCTTGTCTAGAAAAGAATCTAACATTATCTCCTTTCTTAATAGCAATACATCTTAACCCATCTAACTTGTGGCTACCATAATAGTCCTCTAGATTAACTTTAGAAGATACTTTGCTATAAGAATTGGCTAGTGCTACATCAAACTTAGGAATCAAGTCTTTAAATACTTTGTTAATATTAGATGTTCCCATTCCTATTTTAAGATCTTTATCAATTATATTGTAAATTAGTTCTAGGTGCTGTATATTATTTATAATGAGAGCTTTAATATATCCTATAGCTCTATGTCCTGTTAATTCTTTATTACTAAGTTTATCCAATAGCTCAAATATAGTTAATTCATTATGTATAAATTCTATTCCTTCCAGCTTTTTAACATTATCTGAAGTTACTCCATACATTTTCATTGGGTCATAAACATAGTTTAATATCTTTTTACACTCTGGATATAGAGCTAAAGTTTCCATCTTATCATTCGCACCATTAGTTTTATTTAGATCTGTAACTAAGTTACTTAATTGTACCAGTGTTTCTTCTGTATTCATATTCTACTCCCTTTCTTATTAACAGTATAGAGTATTATGAGACTTTAATCAAGTAGTATTCTTCTTCTTTTTGGCTTTAGTCTTTGGGATAATAAAGTTGTCTGGTACTTGATATTCTTTTTTAATATTCTCTTCATATCTCCATGAAGTCTCTTTTAATAAAACATCATAGACTTTAGACCATGCTGAAGTTCTCTTTGATAGCTTATGTAGAGTATGCCCAGTTTCATGGCAAGAATGACAGCAAGGTATTATATCTAGTATCTCTAGCTCCTTTACACCCATATGTTCATAGGAAGTATGATGGCACTGTAATTTTAGAAGTCTTCTCTTATCACCTTTTTTATGTTTTTGAGTGTTTACTTTATATATTGACCATCTAGGTTTTCCACATATCCCACATTTAACATTAGGATTATCTAATATTAACTTTGATAGCTTTTTCCAATAATTGGACTTCATATAGATAGCATGGCTTATATTTTTCATTGTTAATGGCTCCCTTAGTAAAATAGTACTTTACCTACTAAGGGAGTTTTCTACAATGCTAACGTATTTGCTTCAAAATTGTTGATTAGATAGGAATTAAGCTTATCTTTGTGGGTCACAACTATAAGCTGTTCATAGGCTTCACTCATATTTCCTATTGATTCATATAAACTTTCAGCATTTTCATCGGATAAGCTTGCATCCACCTCATCAAGTATTATAGCTCCTAGATCAATAGCTTTATTAAAGCTATTTACAAAGGCTAAGTTAGTTATACTACCTTCAGCACCTGATAGACCTCCTTTAGCTGTTTTAAGATTCTCTTTATTCCCATATTTTAGTTCTATAGCTCCTTTTTTCTGCTTAAAAGTTATGTTTAAAGATTTATCATAAATTTCATCTATAGTATGATTCATATCATCCTCTAGCTTTCCTATACTTTTACTTATAATGTAATTTGGGAAGCCCTTAAGAAGAATACTCCTAGCAGTTTCATGCTCAAGTAAATTAGTCTTTAATTTATCTTTAGTTTTAGTCTCTTTAGTCAATTCTTTTTTATCAGCTCTCTCTTTAATAATTAAGTCTTTATTATCTTGTTTTATAGTCTTGTTTTCTGATAATATATCTTCATAGTCTTTTACTTTTGAAGATACAAGAATTAACGCTTTTTCTTTATCTTCAATAGTTTCTATGTTATATGAGACTATTTCTAATTCTAATTTAGACTTTTTAGCTTCTAAACTAATATTATTTGTCGTAAAATCAACAATACTTTTTTCTAGAGACTTAATTCTACCATCTAAAGTGCTATTCTTAGAATCATATACTACATCTATATTAGCTAACTTCTCTTCATGTAGTGTTATAGACTCTTTATTATTCAAAATTTCTTTATCTATTCTAGTCAAAGCTTCTTTAAGATCTTTTTCTAGTTGTATATCTAGATTAGAAAGTTTAGCTTTTTCATTAGATAATTTATTATTTATTTCAACCTTTTTATTAGAATTAGTATTATTAGTCTCTACTTTTTCTTCATGCTCATCTTTTTCAACTCTTAGCTTTGCACTTATTGACTCAGCTTCAAATAACTCTGATTCTTTAATCTCAAGTTCTGTTTTATACTCTTCAATAGTAGAAGCTTCATAGTCTCTACCACAGGTAGGACATTTACCATTTTCCATATTTTCAATAGACTTTTTCAAAGACTTAATATCGGACTCAATACTAGTACACTCTTTGTTATAGTGGTCTAATGTGCTAGAATCAAACTTAGCAATTCTTTTAGTAGGATATAACAATAGTGTAGATTCTAAGTTATCTATAGAACCTTCAATCTCTTCTTTTTCTTCTCGATGATTATATTGTAGATCCTCTTCTTCTAGTCCATAAGCACTTTCTAATCTAGTAGATTGACATTTTAAATCCTTTAATTTATTAGTAGTAGACTCTTTATCAGTTATTCTAAGTTTGTTGTTTGTTTCAATTTGATCTCTATAATCAACTATCCCAGCTTTAGCTTCTGAAGTTTCACAGTTATTATATGTAATAGTAGCTGTTAATTTATCACACTCTAATTCTTTTGATTCCTTCTCACTTAATTTATCTCTAAGTAAGATTAACTCTGAAGATAATTTCTCTTTATCTTCAACATACTCTTTATATTTAGTTTCAAAGAAAGGTAGTTCTTTAACAATCTTAGGATCATAAGTTCTTGACTCTAGAGCAAATATTCTCTTATCTACTTCTATAATATCAAGTTTAATTCTCTCAATCTCTGGTTCAACTTCTTTCTTAACTTTAGAGGTATAATCTACTCCTTTAACTTGTTTAATTAGGTCTCTACGTGTTGAGTCTGTTATGTTAACAATATTATTATGATTTTGTCTTAAGAAGAGAGCATTATCAACTAGTACAGGATCTAATATCTCAGCTAGTGCTTGTAGAGTTGATTCACTTCCTTCTACTGCTAGTTCATCATTGATATATAACTTTCTATTGCTCTTAGCTGTTTTACCTATTAAGTCAAGTCTCATTTCTGAAGTATAAACATTACTATCTTTTTCAAAAGTACAAGATATCTCAAAGAATGTATCCTTAGCTTTATCGTTTATTAACTCTTGTAGTGTCTTAGCTGACTTTATTCCTAGTAGTAGAAGAGAGATACCATCAATCTGAGTACTTTTTCCAGAACCATTTCCACCTATTAAAATGTTAATTCCTTCTTCATACTCATATTCTACATAACCTAATTTTGATTTAAAGTTGGTCATCTCTAGTTTTCTTATTATCATTTACTCTCCCTTAAAATCCCATTCTAGGAGTGTTATCATCACCTAGAATAAACCTTATTATCTTCTCTAATAATGTAGATTGAGCAGGCACTAAAATCTTACCACAATCTATACAAATTACATAATCTCTTTCATTAGTAATCCTGTCATGTTTACATACTAACTGCTTTAAAAATCTTAACACTTCCTCTCCTATGTTTATATTAGTATAAAGTATTCTATTAGTTTAATCAAGTATAGGTGCTATAATCTCCTTTTCTTATTCTATAAAAGGTTTCGCCTTCTTTATTACTATTTTTTAATCCTGATTTCCCACTTAACTTATCACCATCTTTTGTAATCTCATAAGTACTAGAAAAGTTAGTTAGCAATACTTCATTTAGTGGATATATTCTACTACCTATATTTAAAACGAATGACTTTTCTTTTTTTAGACTATTCATAGTCTTCTCTATTAGTGGTAGGTAAAAACCATCACACCATTCTTCAAAAGACTTATATTTTACTAGGCTATTAGTCTCCTCAGTACTATACTCTTCTGAATCATAATAAGGTGGTGAGGTAAATGCAAAGTCAAATGTTTCATTTTTTAAGTTACTCTCTTCAAAAGGTAAACACTTTATGTCAGCAACAAATGAGCTATTCATAGTTTTTATAAACTCGGATAATTTAACTAAACCAGTATAAGTTTTGGTACTAGGATCAAAGCCAGTATAAGAGTCTACTATAGTAGAGGCACCTAGCATTCTACCCCCCCACCCAGAACAAGGGTCTAAGACTTTACTATTCTTATTTAATCCATAGTTCTTATATAAATCTCTAGCTATGTGTGGAGGAAACTCATTAACATACTGAACTCCATTTATTCCTAGTTGTAGTACTTGGTATAATAGCTCTTTAACCTTTCCTTTTTTAAAAAGTGTAGCTCTAGCTAGACCACTAATAAAGCTTTCAGTTTTTAGAGCGTCAAAAATACTTAACTTAGAGCTTTTAGTTTTAATATCTAGTCTATGTGAATTAAATAATAAGCTAGTTTTTTGGCAAGTTTTTTGACCAGCCATTAAACCTGCATATTCTACTATCTCATTAAACTCATTAGTTAACATTCCAGTAAACTCTTTTAAGGATAATTTACTCATTGATGTATAAAGCATTTTTTCTAAATCATATCTATCTATCTCATTCTTTTTAAAACTGCTATCTATAGTTTTAGGCTCTAGTATACTATCTAAAAAATCCATTATTTAAAACTCCTTCTGATCTTATCATTGTTTAATCTCCTCTCTATAGATGTTAGTTTAGTATATTATGTGGGTTGGTTCAAGGGCCTCCTCTTTAGTTTCTATGAATTCTGGATCATAACCCAGCTCATACATAGATCTACCATTCCATAACTTTTCTATTAGTTCATTATCAACACCTTTACATCCTGTAGCTTTTTTATGTCCCTTTGTATAATTTAATTGTAATAGATTAAAGTCTCTTGATCTACAAGACATTTTTAACTCTTTAGGTTTATACTCATTTATGATAATTAAGTAGTCCATGATTTTACTATATTGTCTTAAAAGATTAAAAGCTGTAATAGATACTTTAGATCTCATCCTAGTAATACCGAAGGGTACACCTTTTTCATCTTTTCTAATCAAAAGTTTAGAGGACGCTTTCTTAAAAGCATCTGATTCTTTATCCTTGGTAGATAGTATAGAGTTTAACTCATATCTGTTATAAGAAAACTCTTCTTGAGTAACCACCTTATTCTTAAGAATCTTTAAAATCTTACTAAATTTAAGAGGTGAGTAGGCTTCTTTACATCCCCAATTATAGTTTGACCAAAGTAAACGATTTATACTTAAAGCTGTTTCCCATCTAGGATCATCTGTTTTAAATAGATCGTATACTGTAATAAGCTGAACTATCTCTCTCATTATCTTAGATGATCTTCTACCTTTTTTAATTTCATTAAAGAAAATCTCTCCTCCACTTAGATTATTGTCAAAGTGTACTTCTGCTAGGCCTTTAGTTTTAAGATTTTCAAATTCTTCTATATTATCTTGATATAATTGATAAAAACTGGCGTGATGGTCATAAACTCTAAACTTAATTTTCTTTTCTATCATTAAATCTAATAAAGTTTTGTCTGGGCTCATATCAGCAAAATCTACTTCATCGTAGTTAGTTATTAGAGAATAATCGAAGTCCTCTTTTTCTAAGTCTTTATAGTCCATGCATAGTGTTCTATCATAATCTAACTTGAAGTAGTCTGCTACTAATAGGCAACTACAGCAGTCGAGATCAATATGACTTATAAGTAGTTTTCTTATTTTTTTGTTTATCATTATTTACTTCCTTTATCTTTAGTAAAAATTGAATCTTTTAAAGTCCATTCATATGGAAATTTATGTTTTGACATCAATACTCCTTATCCGTAAAGGTAATTCTACTTAATATTCTACCATTAAGTCTTTTTATTTCTTCTCTATTATGAGGACACCTAACTATAGTAGCCCTAGCATTAGGATTAGAAGTTAGAAAATCAACTATATTTTTAACTCTATCATCAACTAATATGTCAGCTCTAACTAATCCTTTGTTATTCATGAAAGTTATATTGTTTCTATTAAGAAAAGGCATGTTTTTCTTTAACCATTTTACCTTCTCTGATATCATAACAGGATTATTATTACAGGAAGTACAAATTCCTATATTATGTCCTAAGTATATAAACTCTCTAGCTTCATCTATAAAGTCCATATTAGGTTCTACATTAGAATAAAAACCCTCTTGATTGATATACTTCATAATTGTAGTCTTTGCCTCTGACTTTATATAATCTTTAATATCCCAAGATAATATATCACTAGGTTGTACATTATCATTAAACTCAACATTGTAAGCTTCTAGCCATGCTTTATGGAGGTTAGCAACCACACCATCCATATCATACATAATTGTTAACATTATTTATTTCTCCTTTTTTTACCAATATTCACTAATTTCTACTTCTTCTTCTCTTAAGTGTTCCATAAGAAAGCTTCCATAT
>JAQICV010000068.1 GCA_027858315.1 Candidatus Woesearchaeota archaeon | reverse complement strand
TTTTTTATAATTTATTAATATTGTATATTTACTTAACCAAATAATTAATAAATATATTTAAAAGAAAAGAAAATTAAAATTCTATGGAACAAAATAAACAAAACAAACTAAAAACACTAAACTTAATTTTAATAGGTTTAACTCTTATAATAATAATTTCAACAATTACACTATTACAATACAATAAAAATAAAGAAACAAACACCCAAAAAGATATAGACGAAATAACTTCTCAAAATCTATTAAATGTAGAAAGTCTAAATTCAATTTTAAATAAAGACGGAATATTCATAATATTACCAAATACAACAACTATCAAAAAAGAGAATAATGAGAAAGTTAAATTATATATGAAACTAGAAAACCCTAGTTTAAATGACTTTCAATTAAATCTTGAAGATAACAATTCAAACTTCAAAGTCTCAATCAAAAATAAAGCAACAAATTCAATAACTAATCCTATTAATATTTTCTCACCCCCCATCCAATTAAAAAGCACAGAGAAACAAGCATCAATCTTAGAAATTACTTTAAATTCAGAAATAGAAAAAGGTAAATACATTATAGAATTTGAAATTAATTTTGATAATTCAACAACTTCTACTCAAATAATAAATCTAATTATTGAGTAAATAAAACATCTATTTCAAGATGTCACTCTCAAACATAACTAAAAACTTATTTAAATAAAAAAATGAAGAACTTCTTATATGGTAAAATATAATAAAAAAGGTGCCGTAGAACTAAGTATAAATTTAATCATTATGTTAGTGATTGGACTTACAGTTCTTGGATTAATAATCGCATTTGTCACAGGATTTTTAGGAGATGCTCAAAACAGTATTTCTGGACAAGTTGGTGCAGATGATCAAAATAAATTAAATCAAGTACTTAATGAAGAAGGCAACTTTGTAATTTCGCCTGCAACACAAATCGTTAAGAAAGGAGATAAAGAAGGAGCTAAGCTTTATATGAAAATTAGAAATCCTTCAACTGGACCATATGAACCTTCAGCAACAGGAAATTTAGTAGGAATAGATGGTGAATTTTCATTAAGTATAACTAAAGGATCAACTGGGGATTTAATGAGTCAATCTGATTTCACAATATTCACTGCTCCAATAATATTAGAAACGGGTGAAGAAGAAGCGTATCCAATTATTGTAAAAACAAATTCAGATATAGACACTGGAACCTATTATGCTAAATTTGGGATTGAATTTATCGATGGAACAAAAGATACGAAAATCGTAACTCTAAACATTCAATAAAATGAAAATTAAAAATCTAATTTTTATATCTTTAATAATCTCATTAATCTTCATTTCAGGATGTGGAAGTGATATTGACTGTTCTTTAGAAGATACAACTTATAAAAAATACAAATTTGATGAAGATACTAATGAATGCGTAATAGATAAATCAATTCCTCAAAACTCACCAACTAACGGTGTAATCGAAGATGGTGAAACATATTGTAATGCTCCTGAAGATGTTCCAAAAGATCATCCTGATGAAGACTTAGGATGTGATGGGAATCTAGGAGAATATATAGATAAAGTATGTAATGAACAAAAAGAATGCGTATTTACACAAAATGAAAAAGTTGTAGAAAATACTATCTCAAAAGAACTAAAAAACTCAGACATAGTATTTGATGTAAGAACAAACTATAATGAACCCTACATTCTAAATACGGATGATGAAAACAATATTGAATTAGACATAACTCTATTCAAATTCCCACAATCTTCAGTAAATATAAAAAACATTATAGTTCAAGAAATAAAACTTGAAGATAGTTATTCAAAATTGCTAGGAAATATTGAATATAATGAAAAAATCTCAAAAATTGGAGATAAACTTCCTACTAAAAAAATTAGTCTTTCAGATACAACAAGATACGAATCATCACAATCAGTGAAAGTAAAATTAATTGTAACATACACAAAAGAAACATTAGATAGAGATGGAAAAATTATAAAAACTGAAGATAAAATCGAAACATTAATTGAGAGTTTACCAAAAATAACTATTATTAATCCAAATTTTTATGATTAAATAAACAATCATATTTTTAAACAATACATATTTTCTTATATATAGATGATTGAACTCTACAATACTCTAACTAAAAAAAAAGAAGAGTTTAAACCGATAAATAGTAATATCGTAAAAATATACTCTTGTGGACCTACAGTGTATTCAAGACAACACATAGGTAACTTAAGAGCTGCAATATTTATTGACACCCTAAAAAGAATTCTAAGATACGCTAACTATCAATTAGAAGATGTCACAAATATAACTGATGTAGGCCATTTAGTCTCTGATGATGATGAAGGAGAAGATAAAATGCTCAAAGCTGCAAAAATTGAAAAAAAAGACCCTTTCGAAATTGCAAAATTCTATGAAAAACTCTACATACAAGACTTAGGAAAATTAAATGTAATCTTACCTAAACACTTACCAAGAGCAACTGAGAACATAAAAGAACAGCTTGAAATAATTGAAGAACTAGAAAAAGGAAATTACATATACAAAACATCTGATGGAATATACTTTGATGTCTCTAAATTTAAAGACTACGGAAAGCTCTCAGGCCAAAGTTTAGAAGAAAAACAAGTAGGAGCAAGAGTAGAAGTAGACACAGAAAAAAGAAATCCTCAAGATTTCGCATTATGGAAATTTTTAACAGGAGATAATGAAAAACACATTATGAAATGGGACTCTAAATTTGGAGAAGGATTTCCAGGATGGCATATCGAATGTAGTGCTATGTCTTCAAAATATTTAGGAGATAAAATTGATATCCACACAGGAGGAGTTGATCATATCCCAGTTCATCATGAAAATGAAATTGCTCAGAATACTTGTTCAGGAGCAGTAAAACAAATAAATTTTTGGATGCACAATGCGCATTTAAAAATCGAAAATGAGAAAATGTCAAAATCCTTAGGAAATGTGTACAATGTAGACACAATAATTGAAAAAGGATTCAACCCTCTAGCTTTTAGAGAAACTTGCCTTAGAACACATTATAGAAAAGAAATGAATTTTACATTTGAAAGCCTAAAAGCAGGAGAAACAAATGTAGAAAAAATCAATAAATTTTTTACCAAACTTAAGATGTTAAAATCTGAATCTGAGGAAGAGCAAACTAAAAACATATATGAAGAAAATATGCAAAAATTCGAAAATGCAATATTTGATGATTTAAATACAACTATTGCCCTAAGTGCAGTATATGAATTCATGACAGAATTTAATAAAATAAAAGAATACTCTAAAAATGATTTAAAACTTGCAAAAATATTTATGCAAAAAACAGACAAAGTTTTAGGTTTAATCAAAGATGATGAAGAAATACCTCTTGAAGTACTAGAACTTGCAAAAGAAAGAGTAAAAGTAAGAGTAAATAAAAACTTTGAAGAATCAGATAAACTAAGAGATGAAATTGAAGAATTAGGGTATGAAATCAAAGATGACAAAAATTCAAGAGCAGGATTCATACTAACTAAAATTAAAAATGTATGAAATACATCTTCAAACTCAAGAATTCATAAAAGAACTTGCAAAACAAGAAATCAATGAATATACCAATAATAAAATAAATCAAGAAGAGAATATTTTCAAAGTAGAATTCAAAGAAGAAAAAGATATGATTGAATTTTGTTATAACATAATCTACTACTCACGAACAGTTGAAAAAATATTTTTGATAAAAGATAAAGAAAAAATAGATTTAACAAATTTTAATTTAACTAAAAGAGACTACAAACTAAACAAATCTAAATATAAACTAAGCCCATTAATTGTGAATTATGCACTTTATTTATTAAATATAAACAAAGAAAAAGAACTCTCAATAATTGACCCAATTGCAAATATTGGAGACATAATAATTGAAACATCTTTATTCTACCCAAGAAAAGCTCTCAATGTGAAACACAGACATGAATTACCAATATACAAAGAACTACGAAAATCAATTATCCCAAAAAGCACAATTGACAAGAACAAATATATAGGCGTACTCCAGGAGAATAAAGAATTCAAACTAATCAAAGAAAATATTACTTATTCTGGACAAAAAATAAAACTATCCCAATACGAATTAGACTGGTTAGATGTAAAATTTAAGAGTAAAAGCATAGATTATGTATTCTCATTTTTTAACAAATTAAATGATGAAATGCAAAGGGAATTTTTTTACCAATCAGAATTTATTTCAAAAAAGAAAATTTGTGTAATCTCAAACGAAGAAATAAATAAAAACTATCTAAAAAAATACAAATTAAAAATTGAACACGAAGAAACAATACATTATGAAAATAAAAATTATTTAATATACATTATATCTAGAAATACATTACTAAGAAGAACAAAAATAGTCAAAAAAAATATAGATTAGACTTTTTTCTTTTTAATTATCTTAGTTTTCAAAAATACTCTAGGATTCTTTTCTCTAAATTTAAACATCATATGATGAAAAATTGGCACCTTAACCTTCTTAGTATAAAAATATCCACCAGTTACAACAATTAATGCTCCAATACTATCAACAATTAAATCCCACATAGTATCAACAATGCCAGATTTCTGCATATTAAAACCAAAAATCTGATCCATTGAAAATTCGAAAATTTCCCAAATAACACCAATTGATAAAGCAAAAGAAAAAGAAAACAAAGCAATAAAAATTGGATTTAAATTTAAATGGATCTTCTTTTCATAATTCAAAATGAAAATTATCAAAAATCCAATCATTCCTAAAATTAAACCAGAACTTATATGTAAAACAACATCCCACCACCAAAACCTAGTATAATAAGAATGAATCTCTCCAAGCATAATAGATGCAAAAATAAAAACCAACAAAAATAATTCAAATTCTATTGGTAAACCTATTTGATAATTTTTACCAATTAAAGATGGAATAAAAGTTAATATTAAAGCAAGAGAAGATAAAAAGACAGTAATCCACTGCATTTCAAATCCTGCAACAATAATAGTCGCAATAAATGAAAATCTAATAATATAAGAAACAAAAACTACAAATTTATCAACTCTAAACATAAATAACTAAAAATTCATTAACTTATAAACATCTTTCATTATTAGAAATATATTTAAATGAATAATATAATACTTAATTATGGGAAAACATATATCTTTATCAAATAAATTTATGGGCGGAGCAATCATTATTGCACTAATAATTCAAAATATCAGTTTTTTAAGCAGTTTTAGAACAATAGCAACACTAATCTATCTTATAGTTGCAATTTATCTATTATTTATTGCTTAAACTTTTTCTTAATTTTACAACAATATATAGTGACAAAAAATTCACAATCAATCAGTTTTATAAATACAAGAAAACATACTTGTAGTCTAAAAATGAGTGAAAACTCGGGGTGAATCAAAATGACTACTAATTGTAAATTTATTGAAAAAGAAAAAAGAAAGAAAATCTTCACAAAAATCAAAAAAATAGCAGTTATAGGAATTACTACAATATTGAGTACATCATATTGACCTCTGCATTTAATACTTACGAATTCCCACAAAGTTTCATAAAAAACAATCAAATAGATGCAGAAATAGTTGTTGGTTCAAATGCAGCAATTGATGCAACATATGCACAATTAATTATAGAAAAACTAAAAGACACAGGTATAACAATAGATGAAGAATCAAATAATTTTCAAGACAAAACAAACCTTGTAAGAATTACTTACAAAGATGAGAGAATAGATAGCGATGACAAATTAAATGCCATAAAAAGTAATAATGAACTAAATTATGGAGAAACTCTAGAAGAGGTTTCAGAAATAAATGGTTTTGATGACTCCGATTCAGACTTTCTAAATGAAGAGAACTTTGATAACGGAATCTCTGATGAGGATTATGATCAAAAACTTAAAATGCTAGGAGGTGAATTCAATTATGCATTCTGGAATGATATTGACACATTAGATGAAATAACTGATGGAATTTATTACGATAATGGAGACAGTTTTGCGCAATACACAATTGATTTTAGTTCTGCAATAGATTTAGATGATACAACTGATTTGGATAATGATATGGTTGGTGAAGTTCTAACAATTATGGGAAATGAATTTACTATTGTAAATATTGATGCTGATGGCTCAGATTTAAATGAATTAGAATTAATAGGTGGAACAAATAAAATATCTCTTGAAGAAGATGAAAGAACAACTCTAAAAATCGATGGAGAAGATTACGAAATTTATGTAAATATTGTAACCGAAAATAAAGTATCATTAGAAGTTAATGGAAAGACAGAAAGTATAGATTTATTTGATACAGACGAAATTTCAGGTTTAACAATTGCTGTTACAGATTTAGTTGATAGTAGCAGAGATAGTGTAAATGGTTTTGCTGAAATTGTTATAGGTGGTCAAAAAATTAACCTTAAAGACAACAACAGAAGAGTTGAAGTAAACGAACAAGAAATTAATGATGAATTTGAAGAATATGATATAACTTCTGACTTCTCTGATGGAAACATTGGCATGGATATAATTACAATTACATACAAAGTAGATGAAGAAACCCTTCTAGAAGAAGGAGATTATTTAGAAGATGTATTATTCAACAGTTTTAAAATTAGATATGAAGGAATTGAAGGTAATGTAGATTATAACATATTAGAAATAAATGTCGATGATGATACAATAAATTTAGATGGAAAACTATTTAACAATGATAGACTAAGTAGAGATTTCATATTTACGACCTCTACAAATGGAGCAGACGGAGAAACATACCTTCAAGGAGATTCAGATGATGACAGAGTATTCTTCTCTGGCTCAGACTTAGGACTCTATCTACCAAATGGAATTACAAGTGTTAGCGCAACAGAAATTCTAATAAATTTTTCAGAAAATGACATTGAAGGTTCAGGATTCCTAATGTCATAAGATACAGATAATCAATACTTATATGAAATAACAAATTCTGACTCAAATGATAAACAAATCGATTTAGACGAAATATTTGACGATGATGCGATAGAAGAGGTGCAACCTGACGAATTTGACCCAGAAATCGCTCTAAACCTTATAAATACAATAGATAACAATGTACTTGGAACACTTCAACTAGACACTTCTGAATTTGGAAGTCCAATCATTGCATATGAAAATGATTTAATATTAGATTTTACTAATATCGAAAGTACAGGAATCTCAGGATACCTAGAGATATCTCTTGATACAAGTGATGCTGATGGTGATGATTCTACAGATATTCTAGAAAGATTTAATGTAACTCTTGGATGGGATTTATCCGATGATGAATTTGATTTAATAATCGATGATAATGACCCAGACTTCGTAAATGTAGGATTTGCAGAAATTGAAGACAACGATGATGTAGAAAGATATGTTACAGTTTATGGAACAATAGTTGAATATGACACAGATACACAAGACAATGTAAAAATCATGGTCTCAGAAGAACAAATTAGAGGTGAAGTAGATATCTTATTTGGAAATAATAATATAGAAGAAAATACTAAATCAATAATAATTGACATAGATGAATTAGACGACAAAAGAGATGAACTAATTGATGATGGATATGAAATTGTGAAAGTTGAAAATTTAAGTGAAGAAGACATAATCAATATCAAAGCACCAAAAATAATTCTAGATACACAAGTTAATGATTTAAATAATAAAATAATAATCGGAGGCCCAGCAGTAAATAAGGTTGCAGCACAAATATTAGGAGTAAATTTTCCAACACTTGCACCTGATTCCGAATTAGACATTAATGAAGCAGTAATTAGATACTATGATGGATATAACTCAATTTTAATTTATGGATATGCAGCTAAAGACACAAAAGTAGCTATTGACGAATTATTAAAAGAAGATAACATACAAGGAGAAGAAATATTTATTAGCGTTAGTTAAACAGACCTTTAGATTAGAATTAAACTAATCTATATTTTTCACAAATTTTAATTCTTTACTTGTTGATAATTTATCATCAAATAGATATCCTGATATATGTTCAAATTTTGCTATATCTTCAAGATTAATTATATCTTTACTCACAATATATCTTACAATGTCTCCTTTTAATTGTTTTGATATATGTCCTGAATTTTTCAATACTCCTAATTTACACTCAAAAAAATTTATTTTAATTATCTCTAAATCATCTTCAACATATTTTAATATTTTTCTTTGTGCTTGCGGAAGTAAATCAATTATTACTTTACCTTTCAGATTTTTAAGTAAAGTCTCTCTAAGATTCTTTTGCCAATATTTAGTAATATCTAAATCACCTATTTTTGAAGTCACCTTTAATTTATAATTTGGTATTTTATCAAGTGGTCTAAGCAATCCAAAAAGGCCATCAATAAATAAAACTGAAGTATTAAAATTATTCAATTGTTTCTCCTCAAATGAATTATAATCTATTGATTTAAACATAACTCCTGAGTATCTATCAATTACACTCATAACTTTTTCATTCTCAAAATTTATAGTAATTTCTTTGGCAATTTCTAATTTCTTATTTTTTAATTCAAATAATTTTTCAATATTAGTTTGAGAATTAGATATTGTTTCTTTTAATTTATTATTAATCTCATAAATATTTGAAACTAGATTATCAAAAGCATTACTATTTAACACATCTGAAGTCATTTCACTTCCCCCTTCATTTTTCCCTTCAGAAGAAGGTAATAGTATTATATAATTATTCATTTTTAATAAAAATTAATGAGTACAAGTAATCAAATTCATCAAAACACTTTCTCCGTCTAACAAAACCGGAGATTTTTGTAAAAATATGTCAGTACAATTACCTCTTATATCTATACTTTGATTAGTTATTCTCTTAGATAAAACTATACTTGCATCAGGACACAAAGCCGTATGAGTTTCATTAAAATCAGCAAAACTATCTTTAGTATATCCACCACAAGACAATGCAAAATCTTCATTAAAATAATCACAACCATTAACACCATCACAACTTGGTTTATAACGAAGATTAAACTTATCAATACAAGTATAATCACAATTAGAGAAACAATCAATAGGTGAAGAATACCAAGGTAAAGGACAAAAATCCATAGCTCCACTCTTAATATTATTTGAATAATCAGTATCATACAATGGTAAAGCTCTCGCATTATATACATGAACTCCAGGAGTTACATCAGTAACATTCCAATAATACATAAATGTTCTACCTTCTTCAGGAATATTATAATAAGTATCATTAAAATACCAATAATCATTCTTCCAACTAATATTTAAATCAACATCAAACTCATCAATACCTCCCACTCCAGCATTATGAATCCTTATTTCAAATGGAATTACTCCTTCATCAACAACTTGATCATAAAGAGGCCTTGCAAAATCCAAAACAACATCGATATCACGAACAAATGAAATACTTGCCAATCCATTATTTTCCTCTCCATAAACTGAATAAATTGAGTTCTCATTAATATCATCATCTTCATCAATAACAACTTTTAAAATTTGACTTCCAGTATCAAGAGGAATATAATTAAAAATCACATTACTATCAGTACTTAAAGCTATTTTTGAATCAATTAAATGAAAAATACTCTCAGTCAAATTCTTATAATATAAAGAAACCCTATGAGAAGAAGAAATAGGAGCATTACCTTGATTTTCAAATACTACTTCAACATTAGAATTTTTCCCAAGATACAAATCATCATAATTTATTCTTTTAACAATTAAATCATAATAATTGCCAACAACTAAATCAGATTTTACATAAATATCACCATACAACATTTTAGAAACATTAACACCATTAATTTCATCATAATAAGAATAATTAATTATCAAAATATATTTCTCATTAACAACGGGCCCAGTATATTTAATTGAAATAGGTATTGGATATGAAGCTTTAGCAGGAACATCAAAATTTGATGGAGCAGTAACAATAAAATTTGAATTTTCAACACCTGAAATTGGGTCTAAAATTTTAGTACTAATTGAAACATCTCTCAATTTATAATCTTTTAAATTAAATAAAACATCTCTAATATATAATTCATCAGAACCTAAATTTGGATAAAAATAAAGTGGTAAATCTGTTGACATAAGCAAATGTGAAAAATCTAAATCTATATCAAAATTCCCTCTAGAAGTAGTGTCATAGAAAAATCTCCAATTTTTAGTATTCCAATAACTCTGAATATCAAATTTTACTGATTCTCCTACCCAATTCTCAAAATCATACAAAGGATAAACAAAACTTTGCCTTTTATTCTGATTATTATTTAAATGTTCATTAAAAGTAGTTCTATCTGTATAAAAATTATTCCAACTAGAGGTAGCATTTTTTTTAGATAATAGGATTTCATAATCATAATCTCCTGCTTCAACAGTATGTGGATACCAAAGATTATATTCTTTCAATAGATAATCTGTTCCCACATAAGGAATTCCATCATTAGTAGTACCTTGAACAAAAGTCTCTTTTTGAATATCTGGAGCTAAATAACTATGATCTAAAGAACCTATCTTTGGCCAACTCCTAATTAAATATTGACTACCTAGAATTGGGTCATCAACAAATCGAATATATTCTGCTGCCCTATATGAATTTAAACCAATTTCATCTAATTCTAAAGGAATTATATAATCATACTGATAAACTCTAGTTTCTAATGGCGCTAGAGTTATTTTATCTATAATTTCATTTTCCATATAATGTGAGTAAATGTTTAAGTGAGGGTTTGCATCTCCAGACCAAGTTTGTAATTTTAAACTAACATTTTTATCTTCTGTTGGAGAAGGATTGTGAAATTGATATCTTGTAAAATAAGAATTTCCTTCAATTATAGGATTATGAGAATAACTATCAAGTCTCGTAACAGTAGGTATATCTAAACTTCCACCATCAAACCATAATTTTACTTCAAATAATTGAAATGTTGGTGAATATGGAGTTGAACCTTTCCTAATCCAACTTCTCACTCTAAAATCTCCTGAATAATAATCCTTAATATTCATACTATAATATTGGGTATTTTCTGAATTAACATTCATAGTAATCATTCTACTTCCAAAATCATAAATATAAAAATTTGTTGTTGTTCCACCAATATCAATCATTCTAGAATAATGTTTTAGTAATTGATAAGAATAAGCATCACAACTTCCTGTATTCTTTGAAATTTCTTTAACATAAATATTCTCATACAAACTAGTATCAATTCTCAAAACCTCTCCTAACTCACTACTATCAATCAAATGAGTAGCAGGATTTAAACCAGCTGTAGAATATACGATATTATTTCCCATATCAGAACGAGTTGCTAAATTATTAGTTTGCCATAAATCATATTTTCCTAAAAGTGGATTAAAATCTAATTTATATATTATTCCACTAGTCCCATCAAAATCAGAAGAAAAAGAATTATCATCTAAAGAAATTTCAACTCCAGTAACCATACCACCCGCACTACACTCCAAAGAATAAACTCCTTGAATCAATATTAATAAACTAAACAAAATTAAAAAAAGATTAAAATTAAATTTCATCATCTAAAACCTCCAAATCATATATATTAAAATAATCTTCACATATTTTTAAAGAACTACCATTCATAAAAAAAATACTTTCTTCAAAATCTAATTTTTCACAATTATAATCTACATCACTAAAATATTCTAAAAATGTTAATTTGAAATTTTCATAAATTCCATTATAATCCTGAATTATCCAATCACAATCATTTTCATCAATACTCTGGTATAAAACATTCTTATAAAATATTCTCTCATTTTTATTTTTAGAATCAAAAGACTCATAAAAATAATTGATAGATAAATAACTCTCAAATATTACTTCACTATTATCATTAAAACAATAATACATCTCATCCTCATCCAAATCATTCATATGAACTAAAGACAAAGAAGTATTCTCAATAATTAAATCATCATTAACCTTAGTTTCATTATCAACTTCAACCATAAAAACTTCAGAATTACTATCTTCAACTTTAGGTATAAATGAAAAAAATAAAATTAAAACTAGTATAATAACTATAAACTGAAAGTATTTATCAAAAAAATAGCTAATGCTCATTAGAAAATTAGGATTTATAACCTTATTAAATCTTTGTTAGTACTGGGTTTGAATAAAATGTCCGTGAAAAGTTGATTTTTCAACTTTGAATTACTATTCTTTTTAAGAAAAAATATTTTTATAAGATTAAACTTGAGTTTTCAAAGAAATTAAATATAAATTTTAATTTTTTTATAAAAAAATCCTAAATTAAATAT
>JAQICV010000067.1 GCA_027858315.1 Candidatus Woesearchaeota archaeon | reverse complement strand
ATAATCCAAAACGAATTATTAATTACAGAAAAAATTAGAAAACATATAAGAGTCCCCTATAAAAAGATGTAAGATTTAAACTTACAGCTCCCTACATCATATTAAATCCATTTACTTTTCCAATTTTCCCTCAAAATTTTATATTTTGTTTATAATCTGATATAATAAGCAATCTTTTTGGTGGTTTTAAATGTATAAAAAAAGTAAGTCTAGTAAAGTTAATAAATTATTTATCCCATCTATTGAGCTTTCCAATAAACAGGTGAAAGAACTAGATAAATCTAAAGAAGCTTTTATTTATGAAGTAATTTATAAAAATATAGATGAATCAGATTATGCAGTATTATACGACAATGAATTAAATTATGAAAAGGAATTAAAGAGTAGTAATTATGAAACTCCAAGTAATGGTAATAAATCTTTATTTTCAGAAGAAGTTAAAAATAGTGAATTGATTATGAGAAAACGAACTCGCCCAACAGGTCGTCCTAATACACCTATTAGTGGGCTTATTACAGCACTTGTTATTTTGAATAACAATGGTTGGACTCATGAAGATTTATTTAATAATTTAAAATACAACCTTTTAACTCGTAGAGCCTTTGGTGTTTATGGTTTAGATGAAAGTATATTTAGTGAAGCTACATTCTATAAATTTCAGCAACGACTTTTAGAGCATTGGATAAATACAGGAGTTAATTTATTAGAATTAACATTTCAAAAATTAACTAATGCAATGGTGAGTGCCTTGGGTTTAAAAACAAATATTGTGAGAATAGATTCTTTTCAAGCAATGAGTAATATCTCTTCTTATAGTAGGGTGAGATTAACTGTAGAAGTTTTAAGCCGTGTTTTTAGAATACTTTCAAAAGAGGATAAAGAGTTATATAAAGAATTATTTGCTCCTTATTTAAAGAAGAGTTCTAATAAATATGTTTATGATTTAAATAGTGAAGAGCGAATTACTAGTCTTGATACACTTGGTGAAGTATACGGAGATATTTATAATAAACTTAATCAAAAGTATTGTGATAATGGAGTGTTTAAGATATTTATTAGAGTCCTCAATGAACAGTTTAGTATTGATAGTGATGATGAAAATAATGATACTGAAAATAAGTTTATCCCTAAAGACAAAAAGGATTTAAGTAGTGGTATGCTGCAATCTCCTGATGATGAAGATGCAACATTTAGAACTAAAAGAGGGGAATCTTTTAAAGGTCAAGCTGTAACAGTAACAGAGATAGCAAATCCTGAAAATGATATAAATCTTATAATAGATGTAAGTACAGATGCTAATAATATTGATGACAGTAATATTTTAGCCTCAAGAATAGATGGTATGAATAAGCAATATACAGATATAAATGAAATCCATACAGATGGAGCTTATGGCAGTGAATCAAATGATAAGAAGCTTGATAAATTGGGAATAACTCTTATACCTACAGCAATAAGAGGAAGGAAATCTAAAGTTGAAATTATAGTATCAGAAACAGAAGTAGGTGATTTTACAGTGGAGTGTCCAGCTCAAAAAGTAATAGCTAATGAAGGTAAAAAAAAGTATAAAGCTCTATTTAATAATAATGAATGTGAAAAATGTCCATTAGTTAATCAATGTAAAATAAAACGAACTAAAAAAGGAAAAATTTTATATTTTAGTAAAGAGCAACTAAAAGCAAATATCAGAAATAATAAAATTATGGATATACCAAAAGAAAGACGAAAATTAAGACCAAATGTTGAGGCTACAATTAAAGAATTTTCAAAAAATCTCAATCATAAGGGGAAGTTCAAGGTAAGAACTAAGTTTAAAATAGCCCTACATGCGATAGCTTCATCCATTGCTATCAATTTAGGAAGGATTTTTAGACTTTTTAGAAAGAAAGTGGTAGATTTTACCATTTTACTTAGAATTTATGTTTTTTTTACAATAAACCCTATTTTTCCTCTAAAAAATAAGCCTACGATGTAGTTTTATTTGACTTATATTTTCTAAATATTTATAATTATTTTGTATTTTTAATTAAGTTGCTTTTGAGAAATAGGTCTTTTAAGAGTCAACTCAATTAAGTAATGCTGATAAACAAACTCCTGCATATAGTTCAATATTTTTAGTTATTTTATAATCTAATGATAAAGGGAGTTCCAAAGCATATATACTGG
>JAQICV010000066.1 GCA_027858315.1 Candidatus Woesearchaeota archaeon | reverse complement strand
TATTTTCAATGCAGAATTTGATTCAAGTAACAATAAAGTGATATTAAAAGAGAAATTACCTATAGAGATAAAAAATAAATTGATCTCTAAAAAAAAAACTTCAATTAGATAAGAATGGAACCACTATATATTTTAGCATTAGAAAAAAAGTTGAAAAATATCCAAACTATGGATCTAGAGACTTTAAACTGGTTATATCTAAAACAAGAAATTGAAAAAATTAAATTTGAAATTGTATGTACTAAAATACCTAAAATATCAAATAAATTATTATCAGAATATTCGCCAATAAAAGCAGATTTTGTAAAGGAAGAAAAGATTAATTCAATTCATGGTTTAAGGCATATGACAAGAGTTCAAGTGTACGTCTTAATTGTCTGTAAGTTATTGAATTACAATGTTTATGTTAAGGAGCTATTGATTGTAGCTGGGATTCATGATATTAAAAGATTAAATGATAAAGAGGATGCCACACATGGCTATCGAGCAGCAGAGTGGTTTCTAAAGAATAATAATCATAGTTCTCTAGATATTAATCTAATATGTAATTTGACTAAATCTCATGATATAGAATATTCTAAAATTTCAAAATTATTTTTGAATAAATATGAAATTGAAATGAACATATTCAAAGTTGCTGATGCTTTAGATAGATTTAGATTACCTAAAGAAAAATGGTGGCCAAATAAAAAGTATTTATTATTAAATTTAGATTATAATTTACTATTTGATTTTGCAAAATTTTTCATCTATAATACTGAAAAAACTGCATTAGATAATAAAGATGCTTCAGGAGGTATCATAAATTTTTGTAATAAGTATAATATATTTGAAAATGAATAAAATTAAAAATATTTCAGTAGGAATCCCAGTATACAACGAAGAAAAGACAATTATTAAGTGCTTAGATAGTGTTTATAACTCTTTAAAATTAATAAATGGTATTGATTTCATTGTAATTATATGTTTTAATGGAACTACTGATAACAGTAAGAAAATTATTCAAAATAAAATAAATGATTATCCTAACTTAATAATAACTTCATCTAAAAAAGGAAAAACTAAAGCAATTTGTAAAATTTTAGAAAATTCAAAGGAAACTGATATTTGTATTTTTATAGATTCTGATGCTATAATGGATAAAAAGTGTATCACAAATATTATTAATAAGTTTAATCAGACTGAATCAAATTTATTATGTGTTACTGGAAATCCAATACCTTTATCTAAGACTTTTTTATCAAAAATAATTAATATTAGAAGAATTTATCCAAAATCTCAAATTCCGCCTAAATCATTTGAAAAATTTGAAAAACAAAGAAATTATATTCATGGTCGAATATATTCATTAAAAAATACAATATTTGGAAGTGTATTGAAATCTACATTTAGGAATTCAAAAGGAGATGATTCATATTTGAGTTATTTTTTAATAAAAAATTATGGTAGAGAATCATTTATAGAATCTGACCTGGTTAATGTTTATTATACTCCAGTGTTATCTTTGCGTGGTTGGTGGTATAAACACACTAGAATTTGGTCAGATCACCATAGTTTGCAAAATAATCAACTTGAGTTTAGAGAATTAAAAAAGTATATGGATTGTAAAATTGACTGGAGTTATGTATTTAAACAAAAAATGTATATAATATTATTTTTTATATCTGAAAGAATTTTAACATATAGTGGAAAAATTGTATTCAAACTAACAAAAAATTTTATTAATTATGGTTGGAAAAGAATTGATGAAACAAAGAGATGAAATATTAAACTAACACGCTATTAGTTCGAGAGGTAAGACTCCATTGAAAGAATAACCATTAACTTTTTTTCTATGTCTATTATATTCTCTGGAGCTTTTTTGACCAAAATTGACAGAACGCTTATCATATTGAACCGGTATCTTAATTATATCAATTTGATGATTATCCAGTATCTGATTTGATTCTTCAGAAAAATCTTCAATTACTATAGCATCTTCAATTAAAAACCCCTCTAATCGAGCTACTTCTTCGTAATATTTATGCATTAATGGAAAGTTTCCTAAAGGCCTTTGAAAGTTAACATGTTCTTCAGAATATACTCTGGAAAAATATTGTTCTAACTCAAATGTGTGTAGTGAATCAAGTATTGTTTTTCTTTTTGCATCACTATATAGGACTTTAGTTTGCATCCATTGATTCAAGAAATCATGTGTGCCATTTCTAAGTATATTCTTATTATTCCTATGATCCCACAATATTAATGTTTTATATAAATCAATTATGAATAATTTTTTACTTGGAAGAATTTCTTCTTGAATTTGAGTTGTATCTTTTGATATATGATACATAGCCATGCAATTATTAATTATGCTTTATTTATATATATATTGAAATTGTCTGCGATAAATTTATTAAATAAGCATTAAAGTTATTATCTATGACATCACCAATTATAGTTGGAATTTGTGGAAATAGTTGTTCTGGAAAGAGTACTATTTGTAAAGAGCTCGCTGAGAAGTATCCTTTAGATGTAATGCATATTAAAGCAGATAAATTTTTTAGAAAAGAAAATTCAACTAATGTTGATGGACAACCTATTTGGAATAGAAAAGAAGATGTTAATTTTGATTTATTAATTAAAGCTATTAAAGATTTAAAAGAAGGTAAAGAAACATATATGCCAAAAAAAGCATTTACTGAGGCTCAAGACAAATTATTAAAACCACAAAAAATAGTATTGATTGATGGATTTTTAATTTACACTAATGAAGAACTTGTATCTTTAATTGATAAAAAAATTTATTTGGATATTGCTGAAGATGAATTAATAGCTAGAAGATTGTTAAGGAATATTGAAGAGAGAAAGGAGTTTATATTTAAAGCAGTCATTGAACCTGCAAAGCTATATGAAAATATACAAAAAGATAATTCTGATCTGATAATTGATTCTAATAGATCTCAAAATGAAGTGATTTTGGATGTTGAGAAAGAAATTTTAAATTAATTCTAATTTCTTAGTTAGCAGTGTCCATAACTCTGCTGACAAAGTGGGAATATTAGTGTTAGAACTCGTGAGGAAGTCAGTATTTGAAGTGAAAATGCTGACTTGACTTGTCTGACCTTTTCGATGAAAAAGATATATTTATAAATATAGTCATACATTAAACATTATGGTTAAATTGATTCAAAAAAATAATTATTATTATTTGCAATATTCTTATAAGAAAAATAAGAAGACGCAAACTATAGAAAAATACTTTGGTAAAGAGTTACCAAAGAATATTTTATTGATAAAAGAAGAGTTTAAAGAGAACGTATTTAGAGAAAGGTTTGTAGAGGAAATTGATAATATTTCTAGTAATTTTAATAAGGAATTTAGGGATACTAATGAGATTGCTCAAAAAAAATATTTATCTCAATTTGCTATTAAATTTACTTATAATTCTCAAGCAATAGAGGGTTCAACTCTTAATCTTAAGGATACTGCATTGCTAATAGAAGAAGGTATCACTCCTGCTAAAAAATTTGAAGATATAGAGCAATCTAAAACACACTATGATGTATTTATTGAAATTCTAAAACAACAACAAGATATTTCTTATGAGCTTATCTTAGCATGGCATAAAAAACTTTTTGAAAGGACTTATCCTCAAATTGCAGGTAAATTGAGAAATCATCCTGTTAGAGTAATTGGTTCTAAATCCATTTTTTCTCATCAATCCAAAGTAGAATCTGATTTAAAAGATTTCTTTGATTGGTATAATAAAAATAAAAACAGAATACATCCTTTAAGGCTCGCAGCTTTAGTTCATTTAAAATTTGTATCAATTCATCCATTTACTGATGGGAATGGGAGAGTTTCTAGATTACTTATGAATTATATATTAAACTTATATAAATATCCTCTACTAGATATAGATTATATAAAAAGAACTTCATATTATAATGCTCTTGAGAAAGATCAAACAAGTGGAACTGAATTAGTATTTATTGATTACATTGCCAAGAAATTTATTAAAGAATATAGTGATTATTTGGAATAAGCAATATCTAACTCAGCACTTCTTTTAACAATGCTAATAATCCAGCTTTGTCAGCAGTGGCAAATCAACTCCTGATAAAAAGTTCGTTTAATAGTTGTTATATTCAATAAATTTGGAGTCCTAAAAAAATGAAGAGGTAGTTTTTTTGAATAATTATATAAATGTTAATGATTTATTTTTATGTATGAATAAGAATTGTAAAATAGTAGAAACTTGTTATGATATGTTAGACGTTGCTTTTTATGGAAATATAACTGATTTTACTGATGGAAAATATAATGGTGTTGATTCAACAGGTTATATTAAAGCTCAAGAAGACAAAGCCGAATGGCTTTTAGATAAAATAAAATGTAAGAAAGGTTCATTCTTGCTTGATATAGGCTGTGGTTATGGAAGAATAGTAGAAACTGCTAATAAACGTGGAGCAAAAGCAAGTGGAATTACTTTATCAAAATATCAACAACTTCGTAATATTGAAAAAGGACTTAATGTTAAGGCAATGAATTATTTAGATATTCCAAAAGAATGGAACAATTCATTTGATTGTGTTATTGCTAATGGTTCTATGGAACATTTTACACAAGTGCAAGATGCTATTGATGGAAAACAAGATGAAATACTAAGAAATTTTTTCAAAATATGTCATAGAATAATGAAACCTGATTCCAGACTTGCCACTACAGTAATGCATTTTACTGAGAAAACAAACCCTAACGAGATAGCAAAAGGTTCTAAATCTTTTTCTTCTAAATCAGATGAAGGCCATTTTGCAAAGGTTTTATTAGAAAATCTAGGTGGATGGTATCCATATAAAGATCAGTTAGAAAAATGTGCCAAAGGGTTATTTGTTTTAGAAAGCAGAGAAGATGGAACACATGACTACCATTTAACTTCAGAATATTGGTTGAATGCAATCAAGTTAGCTTTAAAAACTAAACCAAGGGTTTATATTTCTATTGTTGGCAAGTTTTTAAGAAATCCTCGTGCTGCTTTTGGGATGTTAGATACGTGGTTATTTTCACAATCATGGATGTGGCAATTTAGACCTAGAAAAAATGGAAAAGCACCTACTACATTATATCGTGATGTTTGGAAAAGAGTAGATTAAAAAAATAATGGATAATTAGAAAACTGCCTTTAATATTTGTCTTTGATGTTCGCTTCGCTCAATAGAAAGGACGGACTCCAAATTTACTCTCAGCATAAATGCCTCGGGGTCGGCTTGCAGCCTTTCGCTTCGCTCACCCGGATATAACACCCATTAAAAAGAGAAATCTTACAGATTTCTCACAAATTCTTCTCACTGGTTCAAAGAACTTTTTTTAACGTGGAATGTTGTGCGTAATAAAATTTAGTGGCTTAGAAAAAATAAACTTTGTGCAAAAAACAAATAAATTTATAAAACCAACATTCATAAATAAGATATGAAACTAGTACCTAAATACTCATATGAATACAATGTCGTTCTAAACGAGACATACAACGCATCAGAGCAAATTAAAAACTTTGCATCAACTCTATCTGATAAAGACAGATTCTTACCTCACTTAGACCTAATTGAAAAGAATTCAGAATTAATAGAAGAAAAATTAGGATTCAAACTAAAAGATGCAATTGAATTCTACGTAGTAAGATGCGAGAAATTCAAATCATTCTCTGAACCAATTACAATTGAATACTCAATTCTACCTGAAGAAATGCTACTATTCCTACTAAAAGAAATCATTAAGACTTCAGTACTAGTAAGATTCACAACAGAAGAAATTAGAGAACAATACATCAACTCATTCGTAGAACACATTGCAATCGCTGGAGACTTTGGGAAATTAGAATTAGTAAAGTTTGGAAAGAACTTACATGATGAAAGTAAGAAAAACTATCCTAGCTACGAATTCAAGGATATTGATTTCAGCAATAAAACTCTAAAAGAATACACAGAAGAACTATTCAAGGCATATGATCAATAAAGTTGCACTCGAAATATTTGGTCTACAAATATACTGGTATGGAATAGTATACGCACTAGGATTTACACTATCCTATTTTTTCATAACTCACCATACTAAAGCTCTAAAAATAAAAAAAGAAGATTCTGAAAACATATTTTTTAACTTTATGATTTCTTCTGTTCTAGGAGGACGTTTATTTGAAGTTCTAATCTATGAACCATCATACTACTTCTCAAATCTCAGCAAAATCTTTACAGTATGGGACGGAGGAATGTCAATTCATGGCGGAATACTACTAGGTGTAATCTCACTATACTACTCATCAAAAAAATACAAAATAAGCCTTCTAAGCTTAACAGATATATACTCGATTCCAGCAGCTGCAGCTTTAGCATTTGGAAGACTCGCTAATTTCATAAATCAAGAACTAGTTGGAAAACCAACACAATCAAGTCTAGGAATAATCTTCCCAGAATATGACTCTCTAACAAGATGGCCAACTCAATTATTGGAGAGCGCAAAGAATCTAATAACATTTCAAATATTATATGCAACATACATATTCAAAAAAACAAAAACTGGAACAATAACTGCTTTATTCCTTATATTATACTCCTTTGGAAGATTCATAATAGATTTCCTAAGAGAACCCTCTACTTTATACTTTGGAATCCCAGTTGGACAAATTTTAAACTTAACATATACAGTCTTTGGTTTAGGATTGATTTATTATATTCATAAGAAATGAAAAAATCACATATCCAAAATATTCTTCTTCGTATAAAACCAAACAAATGTTAAAGTACCAAAAATATAAAACATACTTAATAATATGAATCTAATAAAAACAATATACGGTTCTATAGATAAATTAGCCTTAACTCCTTTTTCTATATTAAATGACTCATAAATTTGTAAAGGAAAAATCCTATCAACCTCTCCATTAATAAAAATAAATCTATCAATTCCTACATAATAAATAAATTTGAAATCTTCTGAAGTTATCTCACTCAATTCAAAATCATAACTAGAACTCTCAGACAAATACACCCTTTCAAAATTGCCAAAACTAAAACTATGATTCTTTAGAACTTTAACATCTCCTAGAATAAAGTCATGTCTTTTTCCTGACATATTCATTGAAAATTGTGAAAAATGAACTATATTCCCATAATACTTTTCATCATAATCTCTCTTAATTTCATCATTCTTATACCCCTGATACAAATTATCATAATCAAAATTAATCTCCTCACTTAATAAAATACTACCCAAACGATCATACTCTACTCCTACAACACTTCCAAAATACATCATAATATAAAAAACTAAAAATAAACCTAAAAATACATATAAAGTTTTTTCATAAAAAAACTTGTATTTTTCATATCTAAGAAATAAAAATAAAAAGACAACAATAGATAAAATTAGAATTAATGTCCAAACCTCAGAAGAAACATTTTGATCAATAATAGGATTTGTATAAATACTAATCCCTCTAACTCCCTCATAAGCTTTTAAAGATCTAATTCCTAGTGGGAACTTCAAGACTTCAATAAAAATAAAAAATAAATAAAATACTATACTGGATAAAAAACTAATTACAAAAAATTTACTAAAATATATCTTTTTCTTTTCAATATTTTTATATAGAATATAAAATGGCAAAACAAGCAATGAAAAACCTAAAAAAATCGCAATTAAATAAATTAACAATATTGCCGAAGTAACAAAAAAATCACTTGCTCCTAACTGAGTTAAATCAGAATAAATCAAACTTTTACTAAAATCAAAAAAATTAAACAAAGGATGATTTCCTCCAATCTCACCACTAGAATACAGAGCATTCTCAGTCCCAACAACATAAGGAACCATATAAACTCCAGCATCAACAAGTAAATGTAAAACAAGTAAAAATGAAACCCCTACAAAAAAAGTTTTTTTATTTGAAAACATCTCAATTAAATTCTTAAGAAAAATATTTCCTGAATTTGAAACAGAACTAACAAAATTAGTTTTAATTTTTGTGTGTTTATGCACATACATAACTAAATAATAAATAACCCCTAAAACTAAAATTACTGCATCAACTGCCAATGCAAACCATTCCATAAATAAATTAAATACTATAAGACCTAAAAATAAAGAATACATTATCAATAGTATGTAAGTTAACAAATGTCCCAAAAAATTATCCCTGAATCTAAAACTTCCTAAAAATGATTCTTTTTTATAATTATGATTTGATACCAAAGAAATAACTAAAATCACCCCAAATATTATTCCTAAAAAAGATAAAATTAAAACTAAATCTTCAGTCATATTCAAAAATTTAAAAAAGAATTTAAAAAAATAAAAATCACCGATGTTTAAATTCTTAGAATATAGAAGCAAGGCCTTAGGGATTGCAATTAAAGAAAATGCTAAAATAAAAAATAAATCATAAACTCTAAGTCTAATCCCAATAAAAATTTTTGAAAAACTAACCCTATAAAAAATGTATGCAATCAAAGTCCAAGAAAGAAGCTTCTTGAAAAAATCTAAATCTCCCTCAAGTCGATTCATAAAATCTAAAACATTCAAAATAATAAAAAAAATAAAATAAAACTGAAGTAATAATCTCTTATTAAAAAACCTAGAAAAAGAAAAATTTCTAAAAACCATTAATTATTAGTTATGAAAAAGCTTTATAAAACTTATTTACTATTCCAGTATATGTATAAAATCTCTATTTTAGATTTAGAAAAAAAATCAGTATTTTTTATTAACTCTTTTCTAATAATTCTTATGACAATATTCTTTCTATTTGAGATAAAAACAGTTTACTTCTTCTACTTCAACATACTATTAACATTCATACTATCATATATTTTTTTCAAAAAATCAAAAAAACTAGCAAAATATCTAATAATAACTAATATGTTCATATTTTTTTATTTTCTATACCCATTAATTGCATCATTTTTATATGAAATTCTCGGAGAGCAAAGTTATATTTACATATTACTATATAACATACTCCTAGCATATATATTCTTAGTATTCTCAGGTCATCATAAAGATTTTTTAAAAAATATAAACAAATCTAATATTAAAATTTTCTCATTAGTTGGTTTAATAAGTATAGGTTATGGATTATTTTTTTATCTTGTAAAAGAACCTGTACCTATAAATCTAATTTTCGATACAAGTACTAGCATGTATTTAATTAAAGTTTTTGCATTCACATTCATCCTTGCCCTCTCAGAACAAATAATCTTTGCAGGATTTTTATATAACATCTATAAACAACTAACACATAAAAAAGAAGCAATATTTCAAGTAGCAACAATATTTGTTCTTTTTCATCTATTAAGATTTGAAAATCTAGTTAGAAATTATTTTATAAACTTTAACTCTAATTTTTTATTTCTCCTAACTCTATATTATGTCTTCTTATTTCTATTCATGATAACTGCCCTATACTTTTATGATTTCAAATCAAAAAAATACTCCGGAAATTTTCTCTACCCACTTACTCTTCATTTCATAACAGACACAACATTATTTGTTCTAATTATTATAATCGGTTCATACTAAAATTATTTGAAATGTATCAAACTTATAAAAAAATTCAAAAGTGGGCTTTATCCGAAGTAGATTTATAAAGTTCAAATTTCTTTAATTATTATGATTCGTAAACTTGTACAAAAACAAATAATTCCTCACGAGAATTCTTTTCGTCAAGAATTAAATAAGA
>JAQICV010000065.1 GCA_027858315.1 Candidatus Woesearchaeota archaeon | reverse complement strand
TAAATTTATAAATAAATGGAGATTTGTATTTAATGTAATGAAATCAAACTTACAAACTTGATTTTCGATAACAAAAAGGAACTAGATTAAGATAAAGCACAATACCATTATACGGAATTACGCTTACCACTTGAAATCTAGTTCCTATGGAATTCTGGGTTCAAATCCCAGTTCTGCCGTTATAAAAATTCTAATAAATAAATCTGAAAAATTATGAAGCAATCCTTTCTTCTAAATTCTCTGAAGTAGAATCATATCTTTTCAAAGCTTTTCCAACATTGTATGTAGTAAAATCTTCCCTTGAAAATTTTTCATTTAAATAATTTGCAAGAATTTTAGTTTTGACTCTAAAACCATCTCGATATTTTTGTTTAAATTTACTTGCTTTAGAACAATAAACAACAAAATCAATAAGTGGCATCACATCATTTTGACTAGAATAAACTAACTCCTTATTCCAATTTATCAATTTTTTCTTCTCAATACCTAATTTATTTTTTATCCTTTGCAGTTCTATCTCTAAAGACTTTGAACTTCGAGTCGGAAATCCTTCATGAAACTCATCATTTAATTGTTCTGCAATTAAAGCATAATTTGGTCTTGATCCATATTGAAACTCTGGATCTTTAAAATATTTAAAAAAACTAACTCTCTCCCATGGTTGCCAAACAGTAGTGCCATTAATTTTATGTAATTTATGAATATTCTTCTTACCTAATTTCTTCTTTTCTTCAATCGAAATAGCAAAACACCCAACACCTCTATCTCTAGTCGTAATCCCACCATTACCTTTCTTTTCAGAATAAGAATCTCCCAATAATCCCGAATACCCATCATGAAACTCATTTTCTTCAACACCACCTAACGAATTTCTAACTCCAGTTTTCAAAATGCTCAAATTAATTTCACCATAAGTTATTGACTTACCATCAACTCTAAATGCAACCTTATCTCCAACCCTTTCTTGTAAATTTTTTGCTACATCAAATAAGCTACCCTTATACCCCATTCCCAAATTAGGAAAGTGTTTTTGTAACACTAAACCTAACTTATATGTAATCCCTATTACTTCTCGAACATTATTTTTGCCCATAAATCTAAAATTAGCTAATAAAAACCACTTTATAAACACACATAAAATGTTACTACTCTCGCACACATAAAAAACAAATCTTATAAAACAACAATTACTTCCAAATATATAGAAAAATGTTACTAAGTAAAATGCATAGCATCACTTAGTCTAGAAATTTTAAAAAATTTCTCCATTTTTACACTTAGTAGAAAAATGTTACACTTAATTGGAATTGGCGCAAAAAAAGAGCATATCAATCCAGAAATGCTAGAAGCCATAAAAAAATCAGAAAAAGTATTTCTAGAATATTACACTTCATTTTATCAAACAACATTTGAAGACTTATCAAAATATTTAGGAAAAGAACTAACTATTGCAGATAGAGACTTAATTGAGAGTCAAATTGAAGAACAGATTCTTGAACCTGCAAAAAAAACAGACATTGCTCTTCTAATATTAGGCGACCCACTAATTGCAACAACTCATACAGATTTACTTCTAAGAGCAAAGGACATGAATATTAAAACAAAAGTTTACAACAATGTATCAATTGGAAACTATATAACAAGAACTGGACTTCAATTTTACAAATTTGGAAAAATAACTTCAATCCCCTTCTTTTCAGAAAAATTTATGCCAAGAACTCCATATCTAGTATTTATAGACAATCACAGAATTGGCGCACACTCATTATTTCTTCTTGACTTAAATCCTTCAAATGATATCGCATATAAAGGACACGATAAATACCTCGAAGCAAACAAAGCGCTACAGTTTCTACTAGATATACCTAAATTGATGCTTGAGAACGAAGAAATTGAAGAGAAAGAATCCCAAGTAATAGATGAGATTGATGATGCAATAATATGCTCTAGATTAGGCTTTGAGGATGAAATAATATTATATGGAACAATTAAAGAATTAATTGAATACGATAAAAAAGAAATATTAAAAGAACCACTTTGTATAATAATTCCTGGAGACATGCACGAAATGGAAGAAGAATTTTTAAAGCAGTTCAAGATTTAAAAATTCTTCTTCCGACCAAAAATTCTTAAAAAATCACATCAACTAATAACAAAAGTACTGCTGTTGCAATAACAATTGTAATCATAGGAGAAATTGGAGCATCATAATTACTCTCAACAATTTCATTTAAAACTAAAGTTTTATAGATAATTGTATCCTCAGGAATATAAACTTCAGGCAAAGAACTATCAAAAATATCTTTCGGGATTTCATATGAAACCTGCCATTCTTCATCAACGCTAAGATTTAGAATATCCCACCTGTATTTTACATCTTCAAAACCTGAATCAATAAATACTGTATCATCATTTGTTTCAATCACAATTATATCTAAAATATCTACATTTCCAATATTTTTAATTCTAATTATAACTTTAGTACTATTTTCTTGAGGTAGTAATTCTTTTTCAACAATAATTTTTCTAATCTCACCCTCATCATTATAAAAAATATTTAAAGAATTTGAAAATAAATATATACTACTATCATACTCAAGTATAGCAGGTTCTAAATAAATTATATCTGAATCAAATGGCAAAGTTAAATTAGCAAAATATTCAAACAATATACTCTCATCTTTATCAACATCTCCAATATCCAATACTAAATCCGAAATTGAAATAAATTGCTCTGGCAAAAAATCAGTCAATAAAACATTTTTCATATCTTCGTTAGGATTTCTAAACTCTAAATTTATTATTATGCTATCATTTAATCCCATTGATGTCCTAGATGCTGTTTTTTTAAATACAATCTCTTCAATCAAAACACTATCCTCTGAATCTATATCCTCATCTTCATCATCATTACCTCTATTTGAACCAGGTCTTGAAATAGTTACAGACTCCAAATCCCTAACAATATTATTTATAGTTATAACTTCATACTCTATCCAATAAATCAATTTATCATCACTAATAAAATCAATCTCATTTAAAATATATTTTTGATTAGGGTCTAAATAAATTCCTTTAATTTCACTAAGAGTTATACTATCATTAATTATTGCACTCGCATTAGAAACTGTCTTAAAAAGTCTCAAATATTTAAGATTAACTTCAAATTCAGTAGGATTAGTTATTTCAACAATAATATTTCTTCGTGAAAAATTAGTTGTAAGTTGATTTTCCCTTTCTAATTTGTTAAGTTTCGCGTCCCTAAGAGGTTTCAAATCTGCATAAATTGTTTCAAATTCAAAAATAGAACTTAAATTATCTTTAATAAATTTATATTCAAACTGTGTCAAAACTCCATAAATTTCATATTCAAAAGAAAGATTAGTATTTAAACTAAATTTATTACTAAAAATTTGATTTTCATTAAGGCTAATATTTGAAGAATTTATTAATTTAATTGTCAATTTGTTTGTATTATTTAAAGGAACACTCATCTGATAAATTTGATTAACAAGAGAAGGATTCAAAATAGTAATTTTACCAAAAGTCATAACCTCATATTTATTTGAACTCTGTTCAATAAAAGTAGAATTTTCTTCAATTAAAATTTGTGGATTCAATGAGAAAATATTTTGAATCATTAAAGAAAACAAAAATAAAATAAATATCTTTTTAATCATTATAATAATTTTTAATTTACTAGTTTTTAAATTTAACTAGCTCTCCGATAATTAATTTCAAATTCTTTTGAGGCAATATTATATGCATACTTACCCATATTAGGTAAAGGTCTTCTATTCTCAAAAGCCATATACTCAAGCCCTCTCAAGCCAACATAATTATTAGGAGAATACCTATTTATAGGTAAATTAGGAGTAGAATAATTAACTGGTGCAAAATTTTTAGTTGTAATCTCTGGTTTTAAATAAGTAACTTCTCTTGTATCTTGAAAGCTTTGCAAATCAACAATTTTTTTATCCTCTACTACATCTTCTTTAATTTCAAGATTATACTCTGTTTTCAAATCTTCATTAAATCTTAAATTATTCAAAAATACTTCTTTTTCTTGAGACCTTATTAAATCTTCAACATTTGGAATATCTTTACCTAAAAAATCAGAAATAGCAGAATCAGGGTGAATTAAAGCAAAATTATTATTATTTCGTAATACTTCATTTAAAATATAATCTCTTGAAGCTCTTACTGGAAAAACACCATACTTTTCCTTAAAAAGATCTCGTGCATCAATAATTTTGACTTCTTTTTGTTTTTTTTCATCAAAAATCATCCTTTCACTTTTCAACATTCTAAAATTACAAATACAAATAAGTTTATAAATTTTAATTTTAATATATAATCATGTTAAAAAAATTCTTCAAGAAACCAGGATATGAATTATTCCCTAAAATTCTAGCTGTTGATGCAATCATAACAAATGAAGAAGATGAAATCCTGCTAAAAATTAGAACAAAGGAACCAGATAAAAGGAAATGGGAAATAATCGCAGGATATGTACATCCTGAAGAAACACTAAACGATGCTTTAATTAGGGTTACAGAAAGAAAAATTGGAACAAAAGAACTAAAAAATATAGAATTTACTGGAAAATATTATGATAAAATTGGAAGACATATAAATAAAAATTCTATATCATTAATATTCACTGCAAATCTCAAAAAAAATCAAATAATTGAAGATTCCACAATAAAGTGGTTTTCAAAAACAGTAATACCTAGTTTAGATTTAGCTCTTGACAATAAACAAGTACTTGAAGACTATCTAGAATATTCTAAAAAAAATTAATTTAAATTTTTTTCTAATAATTCTATAACTCTTTGTTCATAGGGTGCATTCTTTTCTTCTTCATTTTTAGAAAAATCAAACATTAATAAATCCTTAATCAATTTGACTTTTTTCTCAAATTCTTCAGTTCCCTCTAAATTCTCATTAATAATTCTATCTTCCAATTCTGAAACATTATCTCCAACCAAAGATTCACGAATTTCAACTTCACAACTATTTAATTTGTAAGTATTTTTCAACACTTGAAAAGAACCTTTATCATAAATTGAAGAAACAATTTCATTTAATTTAACATCTAAAACTCTACCTTCAATTATCCCAACAATTTCAAGTAATACTAATTTTTCATTCAAATCATATTTATCAACATCTTCCAAAATTTTATTTTTTGCATCAATAGGATTCAAGCCATCAACATCAATTTTAATATACTCTTTCTCAAAAATATTTAAATCAAATCTCCTAATCTTTAATTCAAAATTTTCAGAATCAAATTCACATAAATTAAACCCTGGAGTCTCTCTTTTTAATTCAGAAAAATTATTT
Source organism: Candidatus Woesearchaeota archaeon (assembly GCA_027858315.1). Lineage (NCBI taxonomy): Archaea > Nanobdellati > Candidatus Woesearchaeota > Candidatus Woesearchaeota archaeon. Next base: position 36,888 of record JAQICV010000065.1, on the reverse strand, counting down.
GGAAACATAGCACCAGGATAAGAAATTTTACCTTTATCATAACTAGCATTAATTACACTATGAACATGACCTCCAGCATAAAAATTAAAACCCTTTGGCAAAAAAGAAGAATTAATCTCAGCCTCGACTGCTCTCATAAAATCAGGCTTCAAATCGTTAAGAGTTGAATGAAACATAAACACATTAAAATAATCACTCTTCAAAGTAATCTTCTCTAAATTTTTATATAAATCTTTTTCAAGTTCTCTTCTCTTCCCTAAAATACCATAAATACAAGTTTTAGTTTTCTCATCATAAGTTGGATTTAATTTATATTTTTCTTTTCCAACTAAATCATATTTACAAGTATTAACAAAAACTCCTGAAGCCTCTAGTAATTCTAAAAAACTTTTTCCAGAATCAGAATAATCATGACTTCCACCAATAACATAAATTCTAATTCCTTCTTTTTTAAGTCTCATTATTTGTTCTACAACTAATGTTACAAGTTCAATTGGAGGCATGGCATTATTAAAAATATCTCCACAAATTAAAACAAATTCTACTTTCTCTTCAAGAATTTTATCTGTTGCTTTTCTAAAGGCTAAAAAGTTAAGTTGATTAAGTCTTTTCTCACGAAAAGAACCTAAATGTAAATCGGCAAGGTGGGCAAATTTAAACTTCATATCTATGATTTATATCTAAAACTTTATAAAATATTCTCCTTTAATATAAAGTACTATGATTAAAATTACTTTAAGCGATGGTAGCATAAAAGAATTTAAAGCGGGCATATCAGTCCTAGACATAGCTAAATCTATCTCTGAAGGATTAGCAAGATTGGCAATAGCTGCAAAAATTGACGGAAAACTATCCGATTTAACGACTACCATCACTAAAAATTCTAATCTTGAAATTATTACACCTAAATCTGAAGAAAGTTTAGATGTTCTAAGACACACAACTGGACATGTATTTGCTCAAGCAATATTAAGACTACACCCTGAAGCAAAAATAACTATAGGTCCTGCAATTGAACATGGTTTTTATTATGATGTTGACTGTGAAAAATTAAATGATGAAGAACTTCCTAAAATCGAAGATGAAATGCAAAAAATAATTAAGGAAAAACTTGAAATCTCAATCAACTACAAAACAAAAGAAGAAGCATTAAAATTCTTTTATGATAATCACTACAAACAAGAAATAATTGAGGCAATCTCTCAAGGAAAGGCGCACGAAGATGAAAAAGGTGAAGCAGACCTAGAAGATGGAAAATTCAAATTTTACAAACAAGGAGAATTCGAAGACATATGTACTGGGCCACATTTAACAAATACTGGACTAATAAAAGCCTTCAAGCTAGAGAAAGTAACAAAAGCATACTGGAGAGCGGATGCAAACAATAAACAACTAAATAGAGTCTATGGAAGTGCATTTTGGAAAAAGTCCGAGATGGATGAATACTATACTATGATAGAAGAAGCAAAGAAAAGAGACCACAGAATCATTGGAAAGAAAATGGATTTGTACTCAATCTCAGACTTTGCTCCAGGTATGCCTTTCTTTCACAACAGAGGAATGGTTTTATGGAATGAACTTATGAATTACTGGGAAACAATCCATAAAAAAGATAGTTATGAAATTATTAAAACTCCTATCATGTTGAATAAATCCTTATGGGAAACTTCAGGGCACTGGGAACATTACAGAGAAAACATGTATGAAACAAATATTGACAATGTTGAATACGCAATTAAACCAATGAATTGTCCAGGTGGAATCTTAGTATACAAAACAAAATCTCACTCATACAAAGACTTACCATTAAAATCAGGAGAAGTTGGATTAGTTCATAGACATGAATTATCAGGAGCATTAACTGGATTATTCAGAGTAAGATGTTTTCATCAAGATGATGCTCATATTTTCATGAGAGAAGATCAAATAACTGAGCAAATACTTGGAGTATTAAATCTTGTAGAAAAAACATATAGTATGCTTGGATTAGATTACCATCTAGAATTATCAACTAGGCCTGAGGAAGGTTCAATTGGAACTGATGAGAATTGGGAAAAGGCGGAAACTGGATTAAAAATAGCTTTAGAAGAATTCAAAAAAGGATACAAAATGAATCCTGGTGACGGAGCATTTTATGGACCAAAAATTGACATCCATCTAAAAGATGCAATTGGAAGAACACATCAATGTGGAACAATTCAACTAGATATGAATCTTCCTGAAAGATTTGATATGAATTACATTAATGAGAAAGATGAAAAAGTTAGACCTATAATGATTCACAGAGTAATATATGGATCATTTGAAAGATTCTTAGGAATTCTAATTGAAAATTTTGCAGGAAAATTCCCTCTATGGCTTGCACCAGTTCAAGTTAAAATAATTAATGTTGCAGACAGACATCAAGACTATTGTGATGAAATTAAAACTCAATTAGAAGAAGAAGACTTCAGAGTAGAAACTGATTATTCTAATGAAGGCGTTGGTAAAAAAATTGCAATGGCAAGAGAATTTGACAAACCTAATTACATGTTAATATTAGGTGACAAAGATATTGAGAATAAAACTGTAAGTGTAAGAACAAGAAAATTTGTTGATGGTAAGAACGAAGAATTCACAACAACAATTAAAGAATTTTTGAAAGATATCAAAAAAGAAAGAGAGACAAAAGAAATTAGAGATTAAAACTTCAATTTTTGGTCATTTTTTACCACCCAAAATAACACCTAAATATTATAAAAGTATTTTTCTTAACATTAACTATGCTTAAAAAAACATTCTGTCATACACAAGGAATCTCTAATGAAACTGAGAAAGTCCTATGGGAAAATGGAATTGGAACATGGGAAGAATTCCTAGAAAACTTTGAGAGTATATCTTGTATACCTCAATCAAAATTAGAAAAAATAAAAACGGAAATAATATTCTCAAGAGAACATCTAGAAAATAATAATTTGAAATACTTCCAAGAAAAACTTATTCCAAAAGAACACCACAGACTTGCAAATTATGGGAAAATCGCATATGTCGATATTGAAACAACTGGACTCTCCAAGTATACTGATGAGATTACTATGATTGGAATCTTCGATGGAGAAACTGCTAAATCATATGTATCAGGCCAAGACTTAGAAGAAGCTTATGAAAAATTAAAAGAATTTGACATTATTGTAACATTTAATGGGAAAACATTTGACATGCCTTTCATAGAATACAAATCTAAAATTAAATATGATAAAATACATCTAGATCTAAGATTTATGCTAAAAGAATTAGGACTTGCAGGAGGATTAAAAAAAATTGAAATAGCTTTAGGGATTACAAGAGATGATGAAGTCCAAGGAGTTGATGGATTCGAAGCAGTAAGGCTATGGAGAAGATATAAAAAAGGAGATGAAAATGCTCTAAGAAAATTATTAATCTATAATAAAGAAGATATTGTAAACTTAAAATTCCTTTTAGAATATTATCTAAAAGAGAAAGAAAAAACAAGAACTCCACTCTACAACTTTGCCTAAAAATGAAAGACTTTCAAGAAATAACAAAAAAAACATACAACACTGTAGCAGAGAATTGGGATAAAAAAAGACAATATTATTGGAAACCAGTTGTAGAATTTATTGAAAGTTTTGAAAATAAAAATGATTTAAAATTTTTAGACCTTGGGTGTGGAACAGGAAGACATTTAGAACTTGCTCAAAAAAAAGGCTTTAAAAAAGAAAACATATTCGGATCAGACTATTCTAAAGGACAATTAGAAGTTGTAAAACAAAAAGGATTTCAAACAATTCTCTCTGATATGCAAAATCTAGAAATAAAAGATAAAGAATTTGACTCAATAGTTTGCATTGCAGCGCACCACCATTTATTAGAAAAAAAAACACAACTACAATCTCTAAAAGAGATGAAAAGAATCCTAAATGAAGATGGGAAAATCTTATTGGCAAATTGGTTTCCAGAAAAAGATTTTGTAGACCAGCAAATACAAAAAGGCAAATTTTTATTCGAGAATGAAAATAAGCAAATAGTCAAAGTATTTTTCATTTCTGAAAATAAGAAACATGATAGGTATTATTATTTGTTTAAAGAAACTGAATTAATTGAGTTATGCAAAGAAGCTGATTTTACAATAACTAAAAGAGAATATAACAAAGGTAATCTATATTTAACATTAAACTAAAAACTATTCAATAATTTTTTTAAGAATATCTATAACTTTTTCAAGTCCTTCTGAATCATCAATAACTAGATCAAAAACATTTTCAAATTCTTTTCTTTTCTCTTCTCCTAAAACCTTAGATATATATCCTATCTTAATAACATTATCATAATTATTACACATATTAATATCATGCAAACTATCACCAATTAAAATAACATTACTCTTCTTCTCAATACCATCAAAAACATCCTCTGAATAATCCACTAAACACTCCGCACCTTCATAAGGAGATTTAAACCAATCCTTTAAAACACTTACATCCTTATTTTGTGCATGAATAATTTTATTCTTAATTCCTATAAAATTTCCTTTAGAATCAAATTTCCAAATATTTGATATTACTTTAACTAAAGAGAAATTCAACTCTCTTGAAACCAAGTACTCCTCAATCAAGTTTCCAGTACCAGAAGAAAAAATAAAAAGTGGCATACGATTCTTATTTAATAACTTAACAAATTCATCAAAACAACTTCTAATTTTAATTAAATTTCTTTTAACAACATCATCGACTACTTCTCTATTCATCCCATACACTTTCATAATTTCCCAATGAGACGTCCACCACTCTTCCATGTATTTTGCTTTCTCTTCTTTAGAAATAGTATCATCTAGTTCAATTTTATGGTATTTTGAAAATAATTGTTTTGCTTCATCTGAATATCTCTCATCTAAATATCCTTCATTTCTAAATACAGAGACTGAATTGTTCTCACGAGTATCTACATCTCTATATTGTTTTGTCAGAGTTCCATCAAAATCAGATACAATTTTAATTTTAGAAATCCCTTCTTCCCTAAAAATTTTAATTTTATCATCAATAATCATATTATACCTTAAAATTTAGAATTTAAATAATTATTCCTCTTTGATTTATTCAAAGTGGTTAAAAATTATGTGATAATTTTTATTCTTCTCTACAAAGTCTTTGATATCTCTTTTCTAAATTAGACAAAAATAAAAATTTAAAACTATTTTTCCCAATTTGGTTCTTCTGTTCTCTAGCAGAACTAATGAAAACTCCCAATTCTCTTGAAAATCTAGTTTCTTGTAAGTACTCTGAAATAATTTTCAGATCTTCTTCAATTTCATCTAAAATATCATTAGTTATATCTGCAGAATTGTAAATTTTATTAATTAAATTCCTGATTAAAACTTTAGTTTCATCCTTATTCATAGTAACAAAGAATAATCTTCGTTTTAAAAGAATTACTAAAAGTCAATCAAACAAAACTTTATAAAATCTATATAGGAAATTATATATATTATTAATAAAAAATGTATGAATTAATTATTTCTGAAAAACCACAGGCAGCAGAAAAGATTGCAAAAGCACTTGCAGACTCTTCTCCTAAGAAAATAAGAGAACACAATGTAAACTATTTTTCCCTAACACACAAAGGTAAAGAGATTAGAGTAGCCTCAGCAGTAGGCCACTTATACATCCTTGGAGAAAAGGGCGGAGAATCTTGGGAATATCCTATTTTTGATACAGAATGGAAACCTATATTCAAAGTAAACAAATCAGCTGGATACACTGCAGACTACATAAGACTACTTACTGACTTAGGAAAAGAAGCTAATGAAGTAACAGTAGCTGCCGACTTTGATATCGAAGGAGAAGTTATTGGTTTAAATGTAGTAAGATTCGCATTAGGAAGAAAGGATGCAAATAGAATGAAATTTTCATCTCTAACAAAAGATGCATTAGTTAAATCCTATGAAGAAAAACAAGACCATTTAGAATGGGGTCAAGCAAAAGCAGGAGAAACTAGACATAACCTTGATTGGTTCTATGGTATCAATCTATCAAGAGCTTTCACTCAAAGTATCAAGAAAGGAACAAACCAATTTAAAGTTCTCTCAACTGGAAGAGTACAAGCTCCAGCACTTCATTTCCTAGCCAATAGAGAAAGAGATATTGCTAAATTCATTCCTGAAGCATATTCTGAAATATATTTAGATGGACTTTGTAAAGATACTCCTATTAAAGCTCAATATGAAGATGAAAAAAATACTACAATTTCGAATAAAACTAAAAAAGTAGAAAAAAGTAAAATCTTTGATGAAGAATTTGCAAAGAAAGTTGCTCAAGAAACAACTGGAAAGGATGGTAAAATTACTGCAATTGAGGCTAAAAAATTTACGCAAGCAGTACCAACTCCTTTTGATTTGACCTCACTTCAAATGGAAGCATCCACAATGCTTGGATATTCTCCTAAAAGAACTCTTGAGATTGCTCAAAAGTTATATATCGAAGGAATTACATCATACCCTAGAACATCTTCCCAAAAACTTCCTGCTGAATTAGAATTAAAGAAAGTAATTGAAAAATTAGCTGCCCAACCTATATATAGAGAAAAAGCAAAAATTGTTCTTGAAATAAATCCTCAAATCAAACCAAATGAAGGTAAGAAAACAGACCCAGCCCATCCTGCAATTCATCCAACTGGAGAAGTTCCTAAGAAATTAGAAGGACAAGAAGCAAAATTATACGATTTAATTGTTAAAAGATTCTTCTCAATATTTGGTAAACCTGCAGTAAGAGAAACTAATACTGTTAAAATCGATGTAAATTCTCACCAATTCATGCTAAAAGGAACAAGAACTCTTGAAAGAAACTGGCATGACTTATACGAGCCATATTTAAAATTTGAAGAAGTAGAACTTCCAACACTAGAAAATGGAGCTCAAGTAATCAATAAAGGAATTGACAAAGTTGACAAAGAAACTTCTCCTCCAAAAAGATATACTGACGCATCAATCATTAAAGAACTAGAGAAAAGAGGTTTAGGAACAAAAGCAACCAGAGCTGAAATCCTGTCAAGTTTAAGAGATAGAGGGTATGTTGTTGACAAATCCATAAAAGTAACTGAATTGGGGCTTGAGATGGACGATGTGCTAAAAAAAGAGACTCCTGATCTAATTGATGAGAAACTTACCAGACAATTCGATGAAGAAATGGAAGCAATCAGAGAAGGAAAAGCAACTCCAGAAAATATTTTAAAGATTGCTAGAACTAAATTAGAAAAAGTTCTTGGCGACATTAAAAAAAATGAAGTTGATATTGGACAAAAACTTGCCAAAGCTTCAAAGATTGTAGAAGTTGAAAGAGCAACAGTTGGAAAATGTCCTAATTGTGAAAATGGAATCCTAATGATCAGATCTGCAAAAAAAACAGGACAAAAATTTGTTGGATGTAATGGGTATCCAGAATGTAAAACAATATTCAAACTCCCTCAAGTGCCTGTAGTTAAAACTTTAACAGACCAACCTGATGAAGAGGGAAATATCTTTGTATTTGCAGGAAAATCTGAAGGGAAAATGAGAAAAGTATTAATTAATCCTAAACCTGAAGATCTTGCCAATATGCCAAAAACTTACAAAGAAGAAGGAATGACTTGTCCAACATGTGAAAAGGGTCAAATGGCTCTTAGAAAAAGTTTCTATGGTGAATTTTTAGGATGTAATAATTATCCTGAATGTAAAACAATGATGAAAATAACTCATGGTTCAGTGGACACAACTCCAATTAGTCCTAAACCTAAAAAAGCTCCTGCTAAGAAAAAGGAACCAGCAAAGAAAAAAGCGCCTGCTAAAGAAACTAAATCTAAAAAAGAATAAAAAATAAAATTTTATTTAACTAAATGGTAGGATAATATCTTTGCTCTCTCTTCTGCATCTTTATTAGAAGCAATGAATTTAATACACTCACTTCCATTGTACAAAGGATTAATTGTTAAAACTAATGTGTTCTCACTACATTCACCATCAAAAACTTGATTATAAACAATATCATTAGCTCTTAAACTTTTTTCAATTAAATATCTAGCATTTGATGAATTAAAATCTGAATCTACATAAAGATTAACATAACTAAGTTCTTTTAATTTTCTTGCAATTCCTGCTTCAACTAAAGCAGCATCATAACCATCAATTGTGTTATAAACAAACTGTTCTCCATTTTTAACTGTACCATAATAAAGCTCTCCTGTTTGAGGATTTTGAAAATTTTGTCCAAAAGCAATATCGCTACCATCTCCAGAACTTGAACTTCCACCAGACCCACTAAGGGCAAATCCAAACATGGAAAAAACCATGATAACTAAAAGAACAATACTTGGAATTAAAACTTTATTCTTCTCTTTCTTCTCAATTCTACCTTTTACAATTTCTTTATTATTTTTACTCATTTTTTTATACCCACTCACCCTTATTTGCTAAAACTGCATCTCCAGAAGTTTTTCTAGCATTAGATAAAAACCTTTGTTTAAAATCATTATCAGGTAAATCACCATTCTTTTCTTCACGATAACAACTCTTTCTTTCTAATAAAAAATCTTCCTCTACGTCAATATCAAACAAAGCTTGCATAAAATTATCCATAATTTGTTTTGCTTCTTTTTTAATCTCTTCTTTATCGACCATAAAAAAATAAAGAATAATTTATTTAAAAACCTTTAGAATATATTAAATATATTAATTAATAAAATCACACTTATATTCAACACTATTATTTTATCTATCAACAAACAATTTCAGCTTTAAATTCACCTTGTCCACCAAAATCAAAACTACAAAAAGGCAAAACATTAGTCTCAACCTCTTCAGCATCAATAATTACATAATCTTCAAGTGAATCATTATTGATAAATGAAGTCTTCAAAAGTAAAATAGTACTCTTTGAACCAGTATTCTCCATTATCAAATTAATGTCCTCAACAAAATCATCACTTGGAATTATTGCTAAATCTCCAAACTCAAAATTTACATCAACAAGACACATACTATTAAAAAAATTATTTTTAAAATCAATAACTTTAACCGTACCTTTATTGAGAGGATCATCACAATACTCAATTGAATCCTTAATATCATTCATTATTTCAATTCTATCGTTTTCATTCAATACATCTTGAACAAGAAAAATCTTTTGAAAACCAAAAATTAAAATCCAAACAAAAATTATAGCCATAAAAACATAAAATAATGTCTCAATTCCTATCTCCGATTTCTTAGTTTTTTCCACTCTACTTCATCAACTCCTTATATACAATAACTATAAAAACCATAACAAAACTAACTGCTGTTACAATTAAAATATACTCAATACTCTCAAAAACAAGAAGTGCAACCATTCCCAAAATCAATATTGTTAAAACATTAATCCACATAAACCAATGCCTTGTAAAAAGTTCATATCCCTCAGTTCCTAAAATTGGAATAATTGTGAAAAATGCAATCCAGTACAATGCAAAAATAAACCCATTATAAAAACTAGCACCAATTAAGCTATAAAAAGCCTTAAGGAAAAGTCCAAATATAAAATAAAATAAAAATCCTGCAAATAAAACCTTAGCATACCTATAATCAGTAATATTAAAAAAGGCCTGACTCTCATAAAATTTTTTAACACCTAAATGTCTGTGCTGTATCTTTTTTTTATCATAAATCCAATATGAAGGAAAAATCAAAAGACCAAGTGTCAAGATATATAAAATAATACCCATAACTGGCATAGGAATACCTTTTATTTTTTTAATCTCTTTAAGACCTACAAATTTTTGCGCTGAATCCGTAGTATAAGACAATTTATCATAATTTCTCAAATGATACCTATCAAAATATGTAAGTTTTAAACTTAGCTCAAAACCATTTCGATAAGCAATATATTTCATAAAAAGAAGTCTCAACATAAATAATATAATCAAAAAACTAAAAAATGAAACAAAAACCCTAAAAAATGAAATTTGTTCAAAACTAAATCTTGCAAAAGTTAAAGAAAACAAAAGTGCTAAAACTAAATTAATAATCAATAAATCTCTCAACTCTTCAATTTTAAATCTAACATAGTCAAAAATCATAATAAAAATACTACAATAAATCTTTATAAACTTTTATTTTATTGTTTTGGAATAAACAAAACAATGACTGAGAATTATTTCATATTAATTATGTAAAAATTTATAATAAACAACAAATACTCATTAGTATAGAAAATGAAACAAGGTAAAATACTAAGTATTGCGTTGTTTAGAAATTTTTAAAAATTTCTTCATTTTTATATATAGTAGAAAAATGAAACAAGGTAAACCTTCTCAAATAAAAGAAACAAAACTTAAACCAATTCTACCAGTACTCAGAGAGAAAAAAAGATTCATTAAAATAAAACTTGAATCAAAAAAAAAATATGATTTTAAAACATTATCATACTCACTAAACAACCAAATATTATATTATCTTGGTGCAATTGATTTTGGAAAAGGAGGAGTTTGGATACTAAAAGACAAATTCAATTTTGAAGACCAAACTGCAATAATTAAAGTATCAACAAAATTTAAGGACAAAACTCTAGCTGCACTTACACTAATAAACAAAATAGACAATGATGAGATAAAACTTGAAATAATAAGAATCTCTGGAACTCTAAAAGGTGTTGAGAAATAAACTAAAGAATAAAAACAAAAAATATTTTCAATTTCTGAGAATCTCTATTTTATCATTAGAAATTCTAATAGTAACATCTTCTCCTTCCATAAATTTAGACATCTTATACACAAATTCAGGGAGTACAATTTTATTATTCCTAATAATTAGTTCAGTCTCAATATCTCTAGAACCAATCTCTGAAACACCCAAATCTGACATCATATCCTTAGTTTTAACTTTATCTTTTCCAGTCTTTAACTTCTCAGTTTCCTCAAACAAATATTTTGCCATCTCACCAGCAATATTTTTTTTTGTAACTTCAGTAATTTTTTGAAGACCAGGAGAAGTATTAATCTCTAAAATAAGTGGACCATAATCACTCTCAATAATATCTACTGCGCAAATTCCTGCTTTAATCATCTTTGCAGACTCTAAACACATACTCTTAATTTGACTAGTCACAACATAAGGTTCTGCATTCCCACCTTGATGAGCATTTGCCCTAATCTCACCATCCTTTGCAATTCTCCTCATAGAACCAATAATCTTATCACCAGCAACAATAACTCTAATGTCAGATCTAATATCAATATAATCTTGAATAATTGCAGGTTGCTTAAATATATCTAATGCATCAATCATTGAAGAAGCAGACTGATAACTCTCAGTAAAAATTACTCCTTTTCCATGCGTTCCTGTAGGGAATTTTAAAATCATTGGATAATTAAGAGTCTTCAAAAATTGTTTAGTCTCAGAAACCTTTGCAGCAAAATAAGTTCCAGGCATTTTTAAATTCTTATTCTTTGCAAAAAATAACTGAGTCATAAATTTATTATGAGCAATAATATGTGCATTAGAATCAAGAGGAACAAAACATTTATCCTTAAAAACTTCACTTAAACCATACAAAAGAGTAGAATACCTATAACTCCCTTTCATATACAAACAGTCATACTCCTTTAATGGTTCTCCATCACACAATACAGTAGTTTTCGTATCAAGTTTGATTTCAATCTTTCTCAAATCAATATGATCAACAACATCAAAATAATTTTTAGCCTCCTCTAAAAGCATCTTAGAAGAAACACTTCCCAAACTAATTAGACCAAATTTTAATCCCATTTTATAAATTTGACATACCAAATTTTAAAATCGTACCGAAAGAATCATAATTCTTGACTGTACCATCTTTAATATTAAATTATATCTTTAATCCTTTAAAAAACTATTGAAAATGAAAATTTATTATTTATTGTTCTTAAAAAAACAATGACTATAAATTGAATTTTAATACAATTTATTATTTATTTGGATCAATCAAAAATCCTTCTCTCTTCAAAATATCTTGTCCAATTAAAATTTTATATTTAAGATTAGTCCGATTAGCAATTGTAATCTTCTCATGAAAAATTTTACCTTGAAACTCAATATCAATCATAACTGTAGGCCTTCTAACTCTCCCTAAAGCAGACCTAATTATTTTATGAGATACTATCTCCTTAGAACCCAATTTAAAAGCTATACTCTCATCAATTGAAGAAGAATCCGCACCAGTATCAATCTTTGCTTTATACTTCTTACCTTCTAAAATAACTGTCTCAACAAGACCAATCACCAACCTCTCTTTTTTTTTTACCATTTTAACAAAATCTCCTTATATTTTTTAAAATTGTTCCGAAGAAATTATTTTTAATTCCTTGGGTACAAAAAATCTTTGATTGTTGAATTTTTGACTGTACCATTTTAGATATTTGCTAAATCAAGCATCTCTTGTGGAGACAAGTCCTGAGAGGGATTTGATGACTGTTCTTCTTCATTACCATGAGTATTTCCTTCCTCAGAATAATACGCGCCAGGAGTTGCTAAAATTATTGTAGCTCCAACATTCTCATAAACACTATCATCAGAGTAAAATGCAGCAATAGCTATTCTAAAATCTGTTGCATCTTTATTTGTCAATTCAATATCAAAATTATGAAAATCAGCCCCAACTCCATTTTCATCAACATTAGTAACATTTAACAATAATTCTTTTTCTTTCTTTCCATTAGCAACATAAGACATAGCAACTACAAATTTAATTGCTTCATCCTCAGGAGCATGAATATAATATGAAAAAGAAACCGCAGTAAAATTATCAGGAGTAACTTCTGTCCTTTTTGCTCTCAAATCTACAATAACATTAAGACAAGGATTTGAAGGATCATTCTCTTCAAAATCAGGATTATCCAAACAACCATACTTTGTTGCAGTACCAGCACTCTCAATTGTCTTATCTAAATATCCTTCAATTTTTGCTTCACAAATTCCAGCAGGAATTTCTTGACCTAATTTACCTAAACCAGAATAATCAGCCTCTGCACCAAACAAGGTTTTAGCTGCATCAAGTGCTTTAGGATCAGACTGTGTTAAAGCGCCCATAAGAGAAACCATACCAACACTATATGTATGTTGTTCATATTGCTCAATTGCTTTTTGACCAGCTATTGCTTTTATGCAAGTTGGATCCATAAATGCCCCATCAGGACAAGCAGCCTCAACTGCTGCATCTGCTTTTTCTTGGCAATCTACTAATCCTTTACAACTTTCAGCATCTAAAGTTCCCAAAAAATTATTATATAAAGCATCATTATAACCATCTTTATCCAAAGCTTTACCCTCAGATTGAAGTCCAGTCCCATCTTTAATAACTGCAAGCTTCTCTAGCTCAGAAGTAAAAAACTCATTACAATCTCCTTTAATCTTATTTTTTGTACAATAATTCTCAATATTTACTTTATTGTTATCAATACAAGTTTTTACAGTCACTGAATTACAATCAAATGTTACGCCTTCGACATCTTTACCAAAATAACCTAATGTTTTAGATTCTGAGCCTATAACAATACCATCACTAGGCATAACTACAAAATCCGATTTAATTTTATCAATACTAGTTTTTAATCCATTCAAATAATTCTCTTTAGTATTTTGTCCATCTGAGACTGAACACCACATAGAACCAAAAAAACCATCACAATCAGTCTTTTGAATTTTTGTAAGTGCTTCTCTATAATTTTCAGCATCAGCTAAAGCTTCTCCTGATTGATAACCAAAATTTGAAATATCTCCCACAGTCCATTTAACAGTTCCATCATTAATTAAACTAAAAGCTAAATCTTGTGCCAATTGTTTCGCTGTCTCTTGTTCTGATGTTAAAGGCTGAGTCTTTGTGCTTTCAGCTAAAGCAACATCAAATAAAGATTGACCACATTTTTCAGAATCTCCTTTACATAAAGCTTCAATCTTGGAATAATCAGTTTCCATTATTCCTACATTAAGGGCATCTTGCGTATATTTCAAAGCTTGTCCCATCATTGCATCAGCCAAAACTTTATTTGTCACGCCTTTGTAAATTGTACTTAAATCATCAAATATTAAATTATTCTCTATCAATTTAGTTGCAATAGATTCTATAGAACTTTGAGGCAAATTTTCTATATTTCCAAAAATCAATAAAGACTCAGTTGGTAAATTTCCTATTTGATCACTAATATCTTTTCCTTTCAAAGCATTAAATACTAATTTATCTTCTTCAGGCAACTTATCATCTATTTCAAAACTTGGTTTATTTAATAAGATATTACTATAAGTTTTAATTTTAGCTTCTAAAACTTTAGGATCATAATCAGGTAGTGCAGAACCATCTAATTTCACCGGAACTAAATAAGTACCTATAACTATTCCTGACTTGTCCTTATATTCAACTATTTGACTTAATCTTGATTCAGATTTAGGATCATAAGAATACCCATTAGGACAATTTTTTTGAGTTTTAGCACAAGTCTCTAATTGTTTTGTTAAAGATGTTTTTTCTTCTGCTTTAAGTTCTGCTGCTGATTGTTGTGAATTAGTTTCTTGAACTAAATTTTCATCTTCTAGATTTGAAGCTCTAGATTTAGGTTCAACTTTCACAATATCATTCTTTTCAAATTCATCTAAAACTCTTGCAGCCTGAGAGTTAGTTAGAATCAATGATTTATCTGTAGAAACAAGTACTTTTTCATTATCTCCACTAATTGATACTTCTCCAGTTTTTTCATCAATACTAGCAACTCCTCCCAATAACTCTTGAGTCCCTTTAGTTACTATTAATTCCTCTTCTCCATTTTCAAATGATTTTTTAACAACAGACTGTCCTTCTTCATCAGAATTTAAATGATAATACATTGCTTCTAAATCTTTTTCACCTAACTCTTCAAAAACTTTCAATCCTTCTTCTCTGTCTGCATTATCTAAATTTGTTGCAATTGCTTTATTAGTCTCCGTTGCAGAATCGGGCATTTCAGACACAGAGGTCCACCACCAGGCAATTCCACTACTATACTCCCACTCTCCATTTTCCTCATTATATTTGTAATCAACATCAAAATCTCTTCCAGGACTATCTACGACAATTTTATCTATTCCTGCAACAGTTTCAGTTTTTTCATCATTATTTTCCATATCTGCAAATTCTCCAGTATTTGTCCATTCATCCTCACCATCTGAAATTTTAATCTCTGGACTAATTGGAGGAACATAATGTTTAGTTGTATCAAACTCACTAGCCTCTGCATTTGAAACAAAAAAACCAGTAGTTGCCTTATAAATATTCCAAGAAAGTGACTGTTCATCAGCAGAAATAGGAATATTCTCATTATAAGTTCCTAAATTTTCATTTGGAATATACCACGAATTTACCTTTTCAACATTAAAAACTATATCTTCATTATCACCAATTTTAACTGGAGAATATTTATATTTATCTCCATCAACAGTCTCAAATTCAAAACTTTGAGAATTAATCAACATACCACTATTTTCTATGATAGATAAAGATTCACGAACATTAGATAAAGTTGTAGTTTCACCTTCAGATGCTTTAGTAAATTGAGTGCCTGTAGTTTCATCATAAAACCTACTATAATAATCTGTTGGCATCGTAAATATACCTTCAGTTTCCCCTGGAATCATCTCCAAATAAGTATTATCGTACCTACCAGTATTAATTAAATCCTCTCCAAAAACGGATCCAAATAAACTAAAAAATAAAATTAAAATTAGAAATAAACTAAAAACTCTCTTTATCGCATTTAACATATAGATTTTACTAAAATAATTGTTTAAATTAAATTGTTACTAGACCTAAGTAATAACATAAGTTAAATTTATAAATAATCTTATACTTTATAAACTATGAAAAAGCCAAAATTAACACTAACTTCAGTTCTTTTATTAGCTGGTTTATCTCTAACAACACCTGCACAATCTGCTCTTTTAGTAGACAAATCATACACTCCAAAAAGACTGGAGCAAAACGAATGTGTTACTGAACAAGATAAAGAAAAATTAGGAATTAACCCCTATCAACACAGTCAAGGAGTTGGAACTCAAGCAAATTTTAGAACTGAGAAAGATTTGTTTGAATTAATTTCTAAATTTTACACTTGTAACAATTCTGATGAAGATGGTATAATGTATATGCTAACTTTTAACAATAAAAAAGAAGATGGAAGTATTAGAACTATAATGTATTCATTAACTACAAAAAAAGAAGATATAGCACATATGCCAAAAAGTATGAAATTATACAATTCAATCGATGAAGTTCTTAACCATGAACAATATCAATCATTAGTAAAAAAAATCGGAGAAGAAAATATTTTCTTTGAAGGAGTAGATGTTGAGAATTATAGATTTATGGGCTTATTTGATACAAATAAAACTATGTTAGTTTCTCCAGAAGAAGATAGAAAAAAATATAATCTCTCACAATAATTATTTAAAATAAAAAAATATAATTTCTAAAAAAGGATTATTCGACTAATAAGAAAAAGTCCATTAATTTTCATAGAAAATTAATTATACTCTTTGTAAAAAGTGTCTATTAATTCTAGAAGAATTAATTATATCCTTGATTCAAATCTTTAACTGTAATTTTTTGCTCTTTTGTTTGTTGATATTTGTAATCTAATTCTACAACAATTTGAGAAGCATAAGAGTCATCTCCTGACCTTGAAAAAGTACAATAAAATTTAGACTTACCATTAATCATATTTTGTCCTGAAACTGCTTCACAAGAACCTTGATCAGAACCAAGAGTCGCTACAAGTTCATATGAATTCGCATAATCCTCATCATTAAAACACTCATTAACAACTTTACCACCACCATTATCATTCACAGTAAAATCAATTCTAATTTCATCTTCAATTGAATTAATCCTGTCATACTTAACACTAAGCGGACCATTTTGTACTAAAGACTTTGTAACATCAGTATCACATTGATTATTTACTGAAGGAACACAAATTTGTTCCCTGTATAAAGTTTTAGCGCTATAACAATAATCAAACTTAGGATTAAAATTATAATCTCCAGTAAAACCTGAAACACTAACACCTGAAACAATATATCCTGCATAAATTCCAGGTCCTGTTTGAGTAGTAGCTTTTGGAATAGTATCAATTGAAAATTCTTCATCTAACCCATTAACATAATTCCAATCAAAACCTTTACTTCTAACTACTAAATCTGAAATCTCATGCTCTTGATAATTCGTGAAAACAAACGCAAAAGTTCCTGGTTGTTCCTTAATCATCTCAGATTTAGGATTACCTTCAGCAAAACTAAGTCCTACTCCAACTCCACCTTTAGATGATGAACCTGAACCCAAAAAACCACTAGTTTGAGCATCTCCAGTATCCGCAGAACATCCTGCAAACAAAATCATCAAACTAACTAAACCAATAACTAAAATCCTATTCATTTTTCTTTTTTTCCTCCATTTTTTTCATACTTATTATAATACTTAAAATACTCATCATTTCTCATAAGAACTGCATCTAAAATAATTTTTTTAATTTTTTCATCAAAAATTTGATGTAAGTCCATAAACTCTAAAATTCTATAACTATTCTTTACCTTCTCAACTAAAAAAACATCTCTTAATCTCTTAAGTTGTCTTCTAATATTCGAATCAGCAGTACCATTTAAAGAAAGTCCATTCTCTTGTCTAATTGAGAGTAACTCATCTTTAATTTCAGTTGCAAGAAGTTCTTTTCTAAGAGCTTTCGCTCTCTCCAAAACAAGAAGGATGTCAACGATAACATCTCTTGAATCTCCAGGTTGTAACAAACCCAAAGATAGACAAATCTTCTTTAATGTATCTCTTTCATTCAAATTATGAGGGGCTTCATACCTTCTCAAAGTCATTTCCATTAGCGGTGTTTCACTAAAATTTGCCATGTTAGTAAGATTTCTGCATTAACCATTTAAAAAACTTTGTGTTATATTTAAGCAAAGACACTAAACTTTAAGCAAAAGTAACTCAAATCAACTAAAATTTATAAATAATAAATCTCAAAAAAATATTATGAACATAACAAATTTAAACATTAAAGAAATATCGCAAAACAGTATAAGTACGATATTTTTCGAAATTGAATTACAAATATTTGAATTAGAAAATAATGTATCACAAATATTATACACTAAAAAATTACCTACAGTAAATCTATTAATTTTAAATCAAACTCTAGAAAATGAAATAAAAATTGCGAAAATGCCAACAACAAATTATACAATAACAACAAAAAAAATTGATAAAAAGAAAAACCCAATACGAAGATTCACCAATATAACTCAAGTAAGTAATGATAAAAAAATCATTTCAGAAATCATTATAACAAGACTCTCTCCAAATCATTAATTTATAAATAGCTTTATTAATAAAAATCTATTCTTTTTACTATGTTTAATATACCAAGAATCGAAAAACCTACTTTCTATATCGATCAAGCAATGAATGATATGCAACAATATGCTCAAAAAGAAAGAAATAATATTGAAGAAAGATATGAAAAGAATAAAAATCCTAAACAAAAAGAAAAATCTGGAGAAGAAATAAGACTAAATAAAAGAAAAGCCTTAGAACTTCAAAAAATCAGGCATTTAAATGACAAAGTAAATATTGCCTTAAAAAAAATAATTCTGAAATATCCTAAATTTAGAAGAGTAGAAGACATCTACAAAAAACTAATCGACACTAATGAGCACAGCGTAGCAACAATTGAAGATGCACTTAAAAGATTAAATTGGATTGCTTCAACAGTAGATGAACTTACTCAAAAAACTGAAGAAAAAATTAAAAAAGCAAGAACTCAAGAAACAACTGGCTTCTTAATGAAAAAATACCTTGGAAGAGTTAATTCATTATTTTCAAAAAACAAAGAATTCTTTAAAATATTAGAAGAATCCAGAAGATTTATGAATAAAATGCCAACTTTTGAAGACTTATACACAACTTCAATTGGAGGATTCCCAAATGTAGGAAAATCAACTTTAATGAACAAATTAACAGGTTCAAAAGTTGAAATTCAAAATTATCCATTCACAACAAAAGGTTTAATGTTTAGTTACATCAAAGTTAATGATAATAAAATAATTCAATTAATTGACACTCCAGGTCTTCTAGGAAGAGAAAACAAATCAAATAACATTGAAAAAAGAGCTCAAATAATTCTAACACAATACTCTGACTCCATAGTATTTGTGCTAGACTTTACTGAAACTTGTGGATTTTCAATAAGTCAACAATTAAAATTATTAAAAGAAACTAAAGCTTCAGAAAAACCAATCGTACTATACTTATCAAAAACAGACATTTTTGATGGTGAAGCTAATGAATTAAAAGAAGATTCGAAAATTGCTCTAAAAAAATACGAAGTATTTGAAGATCCAAAAAAATTAAGAGATTATTTAATCAAACAAAGAATTAAAGATCAAAAATTTAATGTGAACGAAATAAAAACAATTAAATAAATTATATTTTACTTCTTCAATTTTGCAAAAAGTTCCCCAGAATCATAAAGTATTCTTAATTCCTCATAACCACCAATAAATTCTCCAGAAATAAAGATTTGAGGAAATGTCATTGACTTGGTTCGACTAAAAAGTTCAGCTATGACTTCTTGCTTACCATTAACAATAATCTCCTCAAAAACTTCACTTAAATTATTAAACATAGATTTAGACATCTCGCAAAAAGAAGATCCAATTTTAGTATAAATTACAATTTTTGCCATAGACAATCATACATTGAGAATTTAAAAAAGTATCTAAAAATAATTCATCTTTAAGAAGTAAGCACTTGGAGGGAGTTGAACCCTCGACCTGCGGTTTACAAGACCGCCGCTATAGCCACTAAGCCACAAGTGCATCAATACTAATAGAACTTAAGAATCATTTATAAATTTTACTTTCAGTGAAAGTTTAAGAATTTGAAAAATTGTTAAAAAAAATTGATTTTAAAAGTAATAATATTGGAACCTATAACAAAAGTTTATATACTTCAAATATGAAATATTAATAATGAAAAAGTTACCTTTAGAAGATGCTCTTCCTTTGATACAACAAACTTTAAATATCCCTAAAGAAAAATTAGAGATTATGTTAGATGTTCCATTAGATGTTCCTGAAAAACTAGAAATCTATGTCACCTTTCCACATCAAGATGAAGAATATACTCTTCAATTAACACATATGGAAAACAAACATGAATCATATACTTTAAGACTATTTGATAAAAATGAGATAAGTATGTATAAAGATTCTTCAATAATGTCAAAATCAGAATTAATTAAAAAAATACAGGAAAGTCAGAAGATCTTACCTGAAATTAAAGAAAAGATGCCAGAAATTGAAGGTGGTTGGATTCGAGGAAAATTTTATGAAAAAAGAAAACAAAATCTTGATTACAAAACATATTCTAGAATTAAAAAGCAATCTTTTGCTTTTTAATCCTTCAAACTAAAAGAATTATATAACAAAACTTTCCCAACATCCTTAGTTCTAAATTGCATGTAGAGTTCTATTGGTAGAGAATATCTTGGATTAACAGCTAAAGTGAAATTTGGATTTCCATTAAGAGATTTCAAATAAAAATTCAAAATAGTCTCTCTATTACTAGAATCTTCTTTTTCCCAAACAATTTCCTTTTTAACTAATTCAGTAAGTTCAAATTTAAGTTTTGTAACTAATCCATCCTTTATTTTCAAAGCCTCAGTCTTCCATTCTCTCGAACCAACTTTTAATCTTGAAAAATATTCTCTATTCTCTCTAATTACTATACTATTTTTCAAAGTCCTAAGTTTTTCTTCTTTACTCTCAATCTCCAAATCAACACTTTGTAATTTTTTAACAAATCTATCATGTCTAGCCTTAGCATATCTATCTCTAATATCTTCAGAAGATAATGCTGCACACCTATTTTCAATCAAATAATCTCTTCCAATTATTTTCGATTCTACTTCAAGTTCAAGTTTTTTAAGATTTCTTTTATTAGAATATCCTTCTAAAACTGAAGAAAATTCAAATATATCTTCATCATTCAATTCAACTAAATCTGAAATATCTCTCTCAATCATCTCAATCATCGGATTAAAAGTTCTAATATGGGAAGAAGGATCATAATCTAGCCTATAAACTGGTCGTCTTCCACCATTAAATCCATCAATAGACAAAATAACATTAGGATAGGTAACCTTTTCTCCAAATCTATTTTTAACAAAACTAAAATGATTAATAAGCTCAGGTTCAGAAATTAATTTGAAATTAAACTCCATATTAGAATCAAAATAGTTTCCTTCTCCAATTTTCATAACTGGTCTCTCATTAACAATTTCTACTCTTAATCTATTTTGGTCTCTATCCCTTTTCTTTACAGAATTAGGTAAATTTTTTCCAATATAATCTTCTAATGAAGTTCTGCAAGAATCAGGAGTTTCGCCAAACAAAAAGAAACCATTCTCAAAAACAACTTTTTCATTGTCTTTTCTTAAATAATCTACAATCTTTCTCATATATTTTGAATGAAAATGTAACATTGCTAAATTCAACATACTTATTTGATTAACTTTACTAATCCCCCTATTTTCACCTCTGCCAGTCTTAACATCTATTGGAAAAATATGAGCTTTCCCTTCTAAAGACTCTATATACAAAAAATCAGGTCTTGCAATATATTTTTGATACTCATCACCTCTTCCTTGAGATCCTACAAAATCCTCTCTTGGAATCTCTGCATAATCAAACGGTACAATCATACCGTTTTTAAAAGAAGAAAAAAAGGGATTCAAAAGCAACTCATTAGATACAATTACTTGATTAGATGAAGGTTTATTCACACTCAAATAAACTCTCTTATCTACAAAAATTGGATCAATACTAGAATTAGTTTTCGAAAAAGCTTCAAAAACTTTCCTCTCTAAATCTTTAGACTCAGAAACACGAGATCTTTTTTCTTTATTCTTTTTAGACATCAAAATTCACCTTTATAAAAATCAAATTTTCCAATAGATTCAATAAAATCGTCAAGCTTTTTAATTGGAAGTGTGTTTACTGCAGCTGCAGCTTTATGTCCTCCACCTCCATAATAACTCATAAACTTATCAATTCTAATATTATCATACCTTACGCTACCTGTAGCTCTTCCGGAAATTTTTCCAAAGCCTTTTCCATCTTCAGAATACGTAGTTCCTGTCAAAAATATTGCTTTTCCTGAAGGTAATAAATTTGTTTCACAAGCAATTCCTGCAAAAACTCCATTCATCTGTCTTAAATCAATTTCAAAATCTTCCCCAACTGGTTTTAAGAAATCAACATTCATAAAATATACTCCCTTTGAAAGTTCAACTAATTTTTTTCTAGATAAAATCTCACCCTCAAGAGCGCTCATTCCTTTATGAACATATAATTTATACTCTGCCCATTTACTATGAACAGCTGAAACATTATCTCCGGGTTGTCCCCTAAAAACTTCATCAACTGCATCTAAAAAAATATCTCCAACTCTAAGTTTAGACATAGAAGTCATAAGATTTGCAATCTCAGGAATCGAAGTATTTGCTAGCTCTTTTCCATTAATTGGGACATATTGTCCTTGAGATAATTTGTCAATATTTCTTTCCAAATCTTCTCTATCTCCAAACGCAATTGTTGAATCCCTAAATCTACTAATTAAACTAGAATTAAGACTACTCTCATATGCTAAAGGATTTTTAGGATCATGCCCTAAATCCCTAATTAAACCTTCTGCTGCCTGGACCCTTTTCTCCATAACTTTAACATCATCAAAAATTTCAAAACCTGATTTAGCAAATCCATCTACAACTTCCAATATTCTCTCTTCATCTTCATAAGTAATATTTACAACAGGCCTACCAACTAAACTTGAAACTTTATCATTTAATCTAGAAATTTCTTTATCAGGTAAACTCTCCAAATAATGAGCATTAACACAAAAACCTTTTGCCTCTTTAGTAAAAGCATATCTAAAATCATTATATATATCAACAATCAAATCTGCTCGTTTATCTGAAATTTCTTTAAAAGAATTAACAAAACCACCATTTAATTGATTAATATCAGGAATTTGATACTTAAAATTAAATGTTGGGCCTGATTGAGCAAAAACTTTCCCTGAAGTTTTAGTATAATATCCGAAAAATGGAGAATCAATTTTTTTCAAAACTCCTCTATTTTCAAAATACTCATAAGCAGCTCGATTCAAACCAGTATCTTCTTGCATATCTGCTTTTGAACCAGCAATTCCAAACATAGAAATATAATCCAAATCTTTTCTCAAAGAAACTAAATTAGTTTTAACTTCATTACCTTTGTAAACACCATTTTCAATATCCAATTGAGTATCATCTTCAATTCTCTCATACAATCTATTAACAATAAAAGTTGAAATCATAGATGCAGAAAGTTCTTTTCCACCATCAATTCCTTGTAAATGCGGATTAACAATCTTAAACTTACTATCTAAACCTTCCTTAGGTTTATGATGATCAACAACTAGTGCATCTTCTAAATATTTATTAGCATCACTAGGTTCAAAAGATGCTAAATCCGAAATAATCCACTTACCTCCCTCTCCAAACCAATTATCTTGCAAACCTTTCAAACTAGACAAACTATTTTCATCCTTAGAAAAACTCATAATTCTCTCAGATTGAACAGTTTTAGTAGTATTACCTAGAAATCCTAAAACTCTCTCAAGTCCTTTTTGAAAAACAATTTGAGAACCAAATCCATCTGCATCAGCCAAATGAGACACAATATTAATATTTTCCTCTTTAGAAAAATCATTTACTATAGAATAAATCCAATCTACTCCATGTTCAATAGAATCAATAAAACTTTGATACTCAGGGTATCTTTTCAATACTTCATCCAAATTCTCTGAAGACTTCATTCGTAACTAAAAAGTTACTAACAATTTAAGTTTATAAACATTTTCAATGAGTGCAAAAATAAATCCGAAAAAATAAAAACTTTAAACTTTCTTCATTTTCTTTTCAACATCATCAAGTTCTTTCTTGTAAAGTCCAACTAATTCCTTAAATTCTTTTTTATAAACTTTCATCAATGATTTTTTAATATTACAATCTTCCATAAAAACTTTCAAATTTTCATAAATAAAATCTACTCCTGATTTCTCCAACATAACATACAAAGAAAGTAAAATCTCTTCATCCTTTTTATACATTTTATGTTCAGAATAATTTTTAATCATAAAATTAATTCCAGCTTTTTGAAAATTTCCAGAAGTAATCTTTGAAAGAGCATTACTAAAATGTTTATAAAATAAATTATAATCAACAGGATTAGGATAATAATTTTTACACAAATATAATTTGATTAAACAATAATCAGTCATAATGCTAATTTGTTTGTCAATATTTTCTCCAAAAATTGGTCCAACTGCAGTAGGATGTGCTAAACAAATATAATTTTGATAATCAATATAACCACTAAAAACTCCAAGCCTTTGATCATGAGAACCAACTTTTGAAACCAATTGTGAAGTATTATAATAAAGCTCTACATCAACTACTTCAGGTTCAACGCCAAATCTTTTAGCAATAACTTTATTTCTGTCCAAAAGAACAGCCTCAATTTTCTCATTAACTTTTAATTCTTCCTTCTGGGAAGGAATCGTTGTAATTTTTACCATTTTTAATTTGTTATTGTTTAAAATGGTACCGAACAAACAAAGTAAATGACTGCACCATTCTCACATAATTAATTTCACATAATTTCGATAAATAATATTTTCAATCTCAATCTTATCAAGACCTTTAATATTTGCTATCTCCTCGTAAACTCGAGGTATATTAAGCGACGAATTTCGCTCCTTTGATGGATTCAAAAAAGGACTATCTGTTTCCGCTAATAACTTTGATATAGGCATTTCCTCAACTAACATTCTAAAACTTTGAGTATTTAAAACAATTAATGGAATTGAACAATATATCTTTAACTCTTTAATTTCACTTATTAATCTTTTCTTCCCACTAAAGCAGTGTAAAATAAATTTAGTGAACTTATATTTTTCGACATACTCTCTAAGTATATTTAATACTTCAATTTCAGCCTTTCTTGTATGAATTGACAAAGGTTTATCCAGTTCAATTGCAAGCTCGATAATTCTTCTGAATCTTGAGACTTGCTTTGCAAACAATTCCTCAGTATCTCCATATTTTTTATCAAGCCCAACTTCACCAATTAAAACAAACTTGTCCTTTTCTTGTTTGATAATTCCTAAATACTCTTCAAAATCCTCATCTGAAATATTTTGAGCATCTTCAGGATAAAGTCCAGGACACACTTTAACTACATCAGAATTAGACTCAAAAAGCCCTTTAGTATACATATAATTCTTATAATTAATAGTATTAGTTAAAGCAATTACATTATTACTCTTCATATCTTTAACTAACTGCTCTCGATCAGAATCAAAACTATTCCAATCCAAATGAGCATGTGTGTCTATATAGACCATCTAAGAAATAAAAGTTATAAAAAGTTTATAAAACTATTTAATCGAAGATTAAATTGATTAATAATATCAAATTTTTATTTGTATGTGGTACACATACTTGTGAATAAGTATTGCTAATGACTGAACTATTTAATAAGATATTAAATAGTACCAAACGAACATAGTGAGTAACTATGATTTGTAAATATTAAACTCAAGCAGACCTTTTATAGAGTTTTTCAAAAGAATTTGGATGAACTCCCAAATAATCTAAAAATTCTGGTTTCAAATCTAATGCATCCTTAGAATCAGAATTTACTCCACTCTCAGCAAATTGAGTAAATAAATGCCTATCTTCACCATACGCACTAGCTAAATCTTCTAATTTCTTAACTTTTCTTAATCTCTCAATATCTTCAAAAGCAAATTTTTCATCAAAACCAAATTCTCCTAATTTTCTAGTAAATCTTTTAGAAGTAAATACAGGTAACAAATAACTATCTTGAATTTTATTAAATGGATTCTCACTAATTTCTCTTTCTAATTGTATAAAACTCTCAACTTCATATTTTAAAATTGATGCATCTCTTAATTTGTACGCCTTATTAATTTCTTTCTCTTTTCGAGATAAAGATGGAACTACTTTAAATTTAGAATTAGGTAATCCATAAAATCTTTTTGGAACTCTCCCAAACATCTCTAAATCAATAATAGAGCTTAATATTTCTTGCCGACTCTTTGTCGAATATGCTGAAGGATTATTTCTTCCCATAAATAGGAACAAAAAAAGAAGTATATAAATTTTTCCATAAGATGTGAATTAAAACTAAACTACTTTAATCTTCGTCTTCTTGTGCTTCTTCTTTCCTTTCTTCTCTAGAAGTCATAATAATTCTAAGCATTGTAGCATAAGCAGGCCTTGTAACAAACACACCAATAGTCACACCAATAATGATCACAAATGCAAACCCTTTAAGTAATAATAAAACAGGACTAAAGAAAAGTGGAGTGATGGTAAAAGTAAAAGTCCAAAATGCAACAATCATAAGTAACTTATATTTAAATTTACTATTTAATCTAACCAAAAATAATACACTAATCAAAATGTTAAGTATAGTAATAACCATATAAATTACAATCTTTGAACCAGCTGCAAGTAAAAACGGAGCCATTGCTGCAATAGTTGTAAAATATGCAATCATAATAATATAAAATGCATTCTTAACTCTAGTTTTACTTGTTAATTTCTTATCTCTATCTCTAAAATACTCATCAGTAATAATAATTTGATCATCAACTCCAGTTCCAATTGCAGCAATAAGTCCTCCAATTGCAACTAAATCAATACTCAGACCTAAAAGTGCAGACGCACCAAATACAATAATAACTTCTCCAACAAGAGCAATCATAATTCCAATAAAAATTCCGATATGCCTATACCTTAAAGCAACAACAGAAGAAACTAAAAGAACTGCAAGAACTCCAACAATAATTGAATTTTTCAAAAAACTGCTACCAGTAGAACTTGAAACAGAATAACTTTGTTCGACATTTAATTCTGTTGGAAGAGATTTAGTCAAAAGAAGAGTCTTAAGTAAATCTTTTTCTTTATTAGCATTATCTATTGCTTTTTCTTGTGTAGAACCAGGATCTCCAACAACTGAAATTTGAGGTGTTGAAATCTTTTGAGTTTTAAATGCAGAAGAAATACTAAGCGAAGTAATCTCTTGTCCATCTAAAAAAAATGCAACTTCTTCACTAAGATAACTACCTGAAACAACATCAAGTTGACTTGTCTTATCAAAAAAATTATTTGTTCCTTCTTCATCAATCTCTAAAGAAAAACTAACTTTGTAAACATAACCATCCTCATCATCAGAAACAAGCTCATATCTTAAATGGGAAGGATCATCTTTCACCATTAAAACATTTTCTCCAGTAAAAACTGTAACATTTCCAACTTTAGCATCAAATTCACCTTGTTTAGAAATCAAATCAAAAATATCATTTTTATTAGTTGAAATACTCTCAACAATAACAAATTTTTCTCCACTAAAAGAATCAACAAGCTTATTGACCTTAGTTCCGGATGCACCAAATATATCTAATCTATTCTTCAAATTAGAAACAAGTAAATCAAACTGCTCTTCAGAAATTTCATCTACAGGTTTTAGAATTAATCTTGATCCTCCTTCAAGTTCAATACCTAATCTTAAATTAGACATGGCACCTTCTTTAACACTCAAACCAATATAATTTGCAACACTTCTATTTCCTAAATCTGACAAAAGAAAATTATACTCACCCTGATCAGTCACAATATCAACCAAATCTCCTTCTAAAACACCATTAAGTGCATTAAAATAATCATCAACAATTATAATTTGATTAGAATTAACACTAAGTACTCTTTCAAAATCTCTAGGATTTGCTTTTGAATTAAATTCAAACCCAGAATTATCTGCTAAACTACCAACGGTAACTCCATTGATTACAACTCCTTGATCTTTAAAATTAAAATTAATCGTTAAAACACTAATAAGAACAAAAAAAACCAATATCCAAAATCTAACACTCTTTAAAATGTCAGTAATATTTGTAAAAAAACTATCTTTCATAGATAATTTAAACAAGAAATATTTTATAAAGTTTTGGAGATAATATATAATAATAAAAAGTGAAAAAAGAATCTAAAACACTCAACTATTACAATGCAATAGCTAAAGGATACAAAAATTTATATCACGAAGAACAAATTCTAAAAATAAACAAAATAAAACAATTCTTACCTGAAAAAGGAACTATCCTTGATTTAGGTTCAGGTGATGGAATATTAAATCAATTTCTAAACAAAGAAATAAAAATTATCTCTTTTGATTTAAGTTTCGAACTTCTAAAAATAAACAAAAATAAAAATAAAATTCAAGGATCAATTCTAAATATCCCATTCAAAAATGAATCGTTCAAATACATTTCCTCATTTACAGTATTTCAAGACATACCCGATAAAAAAAAAGCAATACAAGAAACAAAAAGAATTCTAAAAAAAGAAGGAATTTTAATATTAAGTTTTTTACACCTTACAAAAGGGATAGACATTTTAATTAAAGAAATAAAATCCAACTTCAGAATTATAGAAGAAATAAAAGAAGAAAAAGATTATATATTTATATTACAAAAAAAATAACACTTTTATTCTTTTGTACATACTTTTAGCGACTTGCAAATGAGCGTTAAAGAAAAGGTGTGAATGGATATTTACATTACAAAAAAAAAATAACAAATTATATTTTATTCTTTTTTAGTATGAACAATTGCTTTAGTTTGTAAAAGTGAGACAACTTCATCTATATCTCTATCCATTTTGTTAAAATGTTCAATAACATATAAATAAACAACAAACAATAATAAAGTTCCAACAATTAAAGCTACTGCTAAAATTTCTCTTGAAATAAACTCAACAACTGCAGAATACATTGCAAGAGCAATAATTAAAATATAAACAATAACTGTTTTTGAAAGTATCAAACTATACTTCTCCTTATTCAACTTAGTTTTCTCAACTATTAGATTAATAACTGCACTATCTAGCAAGTCAAACTCTTTTTTTTGTAATTTTTTAGCTAACATAGTAAATTTATTTATAAAAAGCTATTTAGAGATTTCTTACTTTTTCAAAGTGATAAAAATAAAAAATACTTTTAGGACTCATAGAAAAAACAAAACTTTAAAAAGCGAAATATTTAGTAAAAAGTATGAGTAATAGTAATTATGGAGCTGGCAACATTAAAGTTCTAAAAGGCCTTGAAGCCGTAAGAAAAAGACCGGGTATGTATATTGGTGGAACAGGAGTTGATGGTCTTCATCATCTTGTTAAAGAATTAGTTGATAATTCAATAGATGAGGCCCTAGCAGGGCATTGTGATAAAATTAACATTACAATTCATACAGATAATTCTGTAACTGTAAAAGATAATGGAAGAGGAATTCCAGTAGATAAACACAAAGAAGGGAAATCTGCAGTAGAAATTGTGTTCACTGTTCTTCATGCTGGAGGAAAATTTGATAAAGACTCATATAAAGTCTCAGGTGGTCTTCATGGAGTAGGATCTTCAGTTGTAAATGCTCTATCAACAAATTTGACTGCAAAAATTTACAAAGATGGATTTGAATACCAAATCGATTTTGAAAATCAAAAATCCAAAGAAGGTTTAAGACAAATAGGGGAAACTAAGCAAAGTGGAACCGAAGTTACATTCTGGCCAGATGCATCTATTTTTGAAACTATTGAATTTGATTACAAAACTATGAAAAAGAGGTATAGAGAATTTGCATTCTTAAACTCTAATGTAACAATTGTATTCACAGATGAAAGAAACAATAAAGAAGAAGTATTCCACTACGAGGGTGGACTTAGTGAATTTGTAGAATACATTATTGGAAGCAATAAAAAAGTAATCAAAGATGTAATTGCAATTACTGGAGAAAAAGAAGATGTACAAGTAGATGTAGCATTAACATATACAGACTCATACAATGAAACTCTTGATGGATTTGTAAATAACATCTCAACTCCTGGTGGAGGAACTCATATGTCAGGATTTAAACTAGGAATCACTAAAGCAATTAAAGATTATCTAGCTCTACATGGTAAAGCTGCTGATAAAAAATTAAATCTTAGTGGAGACGATATAAGAGAAGGAATCACTGCAATCGTTTCAGTAAAAGTTCCAGAACCTCAATTTGAAGGTCAGACAAAAGATAAATTAGGTAATCCTGAAGTTCAAAACATTGTATCAACAATTTTCTTTGAACAATTCTATACATACCTAGATGAAAATCCTAAAGCTGCTCAAACTATAATTGAAAAAGCATCTCAATCACAAAAAGCAAGAGAAGCTGCAAGAAAAGCAAGAGATTTGGTAAGAAGGAAAAATGTTTTAGAATTCTCTTCATTACCTGGAAAACTTGCAGACTGTTCATCAAAAAAACCTGAAGAATGTGAAATATTCATCGTAGAGGGAGACTCTGCAGGTGGAAGCGCTAAACAAGGAAGACTAAGAGAAACACAAGCAATCCTTCCTCTAAAAGGAAAAATCATCAATGTTGAAAAAGCAAGACTAGTAAAAGTTTTAGAAAATGAAGAAATCAAAACACTAATTAGTGCTATGGGAACTGGATTTGGAGAAAACTTCGATGCTGAAAAATTAAGATATCACAAGATTGTAATAATGACGGATGCAGATGTTGATGGTGCTCATATCGCAACTTTATTATTAACTCTATTCTTTAGACATCTAAAAGAATTAATATTAAGAGGACATGTATATTTGGCAATGCCCCCATTATATAAAGTTAAAAAAGGAAGATCAGAAAAATATCTCTACAACGAATTTGAGTTAGATCAATACAAAGAAGAAAATAAAGATGAAAAATTTGAAATTCAAAGATATAAAGGTTTAGGAGAAATGAACCCTGACCAACTATGGGACACGACTCTAGATCCTGAAAAAAGATTCATTAAGAAAATCTCAATTGAAGATGCAATCGATGCTGAAATGGTATTCTCAATGTTAATGGGAGACAAAGTAGAACCAAGAAGAGACTTCATCATCGAAAATGCTGAATTCGCAAAAGATTTAGATATTTAAAATCTAAAAATTTTATAAAGTATTTTTATTCTAATAAAAACAAAAGTTTAAATAATAATTTCATAAATCCTCATTATGGAAAACAATCCTATACTAAATACACTTCAAAATCCTGAATACGATTTTTCATTCGTATTAAACAAGACAGTTGAATTAACAAAAAAATATATCAAAGAAATATTAATAATTGCATTAATATCAACAATTTTAAGTTTAGGTATCAATTCTTTAACTCACTATATTAACAACATAATATTTACTAATCTTGATTTTGCTTCAATGGAAGCCGCAGAGATTTTAGAATATTTTCGAATACATATTAGTGAATTAGTTAGTTATATTTTCTTTATCATTACAATCATTATAGTTAGTCTAATTGTAAATTTGCTGTTAACATCAACATTAATATTTTATATAAACAATGATCACCTAAATAATAAAATAAGCTTAAATGATTCTTTCTTAAAAGCTATAGATAAAATTTGGATTTTACTTCTAACTCAAATCATATTTGGAATATTCGTATTTGGTTTAAGTTTATTATTCATAATCCCTGGAATTATTTTTGCAGTATATTGGGGACTATATTTATATGCAGTAATAATTAGAGATAAAGATTACACTCAAGCATTAAAATACAGTAAAGATCTTATTAAAGAAAATTGGTGGAGAACAGTAGGATATTCATTTGTAATACTCTTAATTATTGAAGGAATCCAATTTATTTTAGGATTATTTCTTATCCCTCTTTACTTTGCTTTAGCTTTTATTAAAAACTATTATATTCAACAATTATTAATCCTCCCTTCTACTTTTATAAGTACAGCCGTAGGATTTATCTTCATTTTATATGGAATAACATACTTTAAAGTACTAGAAAAAGAAAAAGGAATTGAAAATGAACTCGAGTAAAATATACCTAAATTTTATAAAAAAATAAATCTTTTTTTTTCTATGCCCCTAACAGAATACAAAGGAAAACTAACACAAATTAAAGACATTGGTGATAATGCTAGACATTTCGTAATAACATTTGACCAGGAATTCAATTTTAAAGCAGGTCAATTCTTAAATTTATCATTCCACGATAAAGATGAAGATTTTATGAGGCCTTATTCAATTGCTTCATCCTCATCAAACAACAAACAAGTTGAATTATGTATAAAGAAAATAGATACAGGAAAAGTAACCCCTCATCTTTTTAAAAAAGTTGAAGGAGATGAAGTCATAATCAGAGGACCTTTCGGATTATTTACACTCGAAAAATGTCAAAAAGAAAAAATTGTATTCATTGCAACAGGCACAGGAATTGCGCCATTTAG
Source organism: Candidatus Woesearchaeota archaeon (assembly GCA_027858315.1). Taxonomy (NCBI): domain Archaea; kingdom Nanobdellati; phylum Candidatus Woesearchaeota; species Candidatus Woesearchaeota archaeon. The sequence continues at coordinate 4,416 of JAQICV010000065.1, read as the reverse complement.
AAGCATGACTGCAGAAATAATTGACAAACATTTAGAAAAAGAAATAATACTAATCTATGGAACAAGACAAGAAGACAAAATCTTATACAAAGAAGAATTTGAAAAAATTGAAAAAGAAAATCCAAATTTCAAATATGTTCCTATAATATCAAGACCAACTGAAAACTGGGAAGGAAGAAAAGGATATGTTCAAGACAATTTAGACATGATTGATGTACTAAACTCAGAAGTTTATATGTGTGGGCTTCCAGCAATGATTGAAACTACTGAACAAAAATTACAAGAAAAAGGTATTCCTAAAGAATTAATCCATTTTGAAAAATTCTAAAAAATAAAAAAATAATTTTAATCTCTATTTCTTCCTTGACCTCTACCTTGGCCTCTAACAAAATCATTATTTGATTTAGCATTTTCTTCTTGCGAAGAATTATCTTCATTTGTTTTATTGCAACGACCTAAACCTCTTCCAGTTTTAGGTCCTTTTCCTTGCGGTCCGGTTCTATCCCTATTTGGCATTTTATAATTTCCTCCTTCAATTCTAATAGCAAGTCCTTCAACTAAGGCCTTAATTAATTTTTGTTTAGTATCTACATAAAGCCTATTAAAAGTTGGTTGTGAAACTACCATTAATTCTGAAGCTTCTATCTCCGATTTATTATGATAGTCTTTTAACTTTAAAGCTTCAAAACCTTCTACAGTAATTATTATTTCCTCTAATTCGTTAAGCATAACTCCACTTGGTTTATAATAATTAAACTTAGGCAATCCGCTAACAACTCTAAATCTTTTTGGTCTTACCACATTATGAATAGTAATTCATAATTAAAAAAACTTTGCAAACTGTGAAACAATATTCACTCAATAAAAATCTGTACTAAAAATGAAAATTAAATTAAATTAATTATTTTTATTCTTCTCAATCCACCATAAAATGATTCCAGCATTTTGAAACCAAGTTGAGATAAAATCTACCAATAAACCAATAACTAAAATCAATGCAATCTCAAAAATGATTGGAGAATTAGTAAAGATTAATGCACCTATTCCTGCAATAAGAGTAGTTGCAGTCATCAAAACTCCAGTTTTAAAAGCAAATTTTAACTTCTCAAAATAATTCTCACCCCTCTCAACTACAACTCTATTCGTAAGTAAAACATCAGTATCAATTGAATAACCAATAAGCATTAAAAGTGCTCCAATTCCTGCAATTGAAATTTTAATTCCAAAAGCATCCAAAACTCCAATAGTAACTACAACATCAAAAACTCCACTAAGAACAACTGCAGCAGATGGAACAAACTCTTTGAAATATAAAAAAATCACAATAGACATTAAAACAAAAGCTACAAATAAAATATAAACTGCTTGTTTGAAAAAAGTTCCTGAAAGAGTAGAACTAATAAAATTAGAATTATAATTCTCTCCCAATTCTAAATTTTCGCCAAAATACTCTTCTAAAAATGAAATCAATAAATCCTCTTCCAAATCAGTATCAATAATAAATCCAACTCTTGAACCCTCATCAACAAGTTCAGACACTCCAAAAGAATTATCATTAAAATTTCTCTCAAGCGAATCTAAAAGTTCAGCATCTGAAAATAAGCTATCAACTTCAACTATAGAACTTAATCCACCTTTCAATGAAACATCCCTATAAACAGGAGTCCCATCATTAATCACTGCTTGAAAAATAAAAAATAAGGATACAATAAAAATCAATGCAGGAACTATAATTAATCTCTTATAATTTCTCTTATAAAATGCTAAAAATGTACTATCTAAAACCTTATTAGATTTTATTTTTTTTTTACCCATAGATTATCTCAATCAAACTTCATTTAAAAAACTTACTTGTCAAATTTAAATTCACCTTATTAAAGTAATAATAAACAATCATAAACAAATAATATTAAAGAATATTATGAAACCTATGATTAATATGAAAATTCTTTTATTTTTATTGCTACTTTTTAGCTTAATCAATGTAAATTTTGCAGTAGACGACCAATTAAAGATATTTTCTCCAAAATATTTTAACGAACAAACAAACATATATGATAAAATCCATTATTTGGCAAATGAACAACTATCATTTAAATTTTTTTCAGAAGAATCAAAGAATATCTCATTTGAAATTACATGCAATAACATTCCAAAAGAATTAGAAGTTTTTAAATTCGAAGCAGAAGATGGATGTTACTTTTCAAATTATGATTTAGAAAAACTAACTTGCACAAACTTTGAACTTGAAATAAATTATAATGTTAATAATAAAAAAAGGCAAATCTCTCGAGAATTCAAAAGTCAAAAACAATCCCTATTAATTAATCACATACTAAGCAAAGATTCCTTAGACTTAAACTCACAAGATTTAAGTTATTATCTAATTGTCTTAAATGAAATACAAGATCAAAACAGTAAAGAAAATAATGATATATATGAAAAATTAAAAAATGATAGAGATAATGAAGACAAATGTTGGCCAGAAAATGACTGTGAAATTGAAACAACTACAAACATATTAAACAATCTAAAATTTTCAAACTATGATCTAAATACAAGAATGCTTGAAGATGGTAAAAATTATCTAGAAAAAAATTTAATAAACAATGAAAACAATCCTCAAAAATTTGAAATAGAAATTGAACATACTTTCGAATCAAATGAAGAAATTTCTTGTGACCTAATAATTGATGAAGATGAAGAACGAACTTATGAATTTGATGAAGATTTAGATGATGAAGGATTTATAATTAGCAAAGAAGCATCCACTGACATTAGCTTTGAATGTAATACAACAATTGACACAATTAATTTCAAATTATATAATATTGATGATGATATTAACATTAACGAAGACCATGATGACATAAGTTCATTCACTTATAAATTAGAACCATTCTCCTGTAATGGTGAGAGTGAGTGTAATTATTACGCCTCAATAAATGCTCTTGCAATATATAAAGCTACCATAAAAGACTCACAACTAATCGAAAACTATGCAAACACACTAATACTAAAATTTGATGGAGAAAGTTTCATAAACTATGAAGACAGAATAGTTGATTCAAGTAAATACTTATATTACAAAAAAAATGATGAATTAGAAAATTATATCAAATACACACAAAATAATGATGGTTCATGGGGAGAAGATTCTAATTATGATAAAATAATTTCTACAGCTTGGGCAATAATTGGTTTACAAACTTCAATGTCTACTTCTGAATATGTAACTGATGGTAAAAATTGGATTTATTACAATGAACCCTATTCAGGATGGGGAAGTATTGAAAAGAACTCACTTGCATATATTGCAATAAAAGACAGTCTAAAACCATATCTTAAAATTTCATCTACAAACGAAATAAAAAATACAACAAGTTTTGAAATAGAAAATCCTACAATCTATGAATTAAGAAATTTAAGAGTTATATTTAGTGAAGACATTAACAAATACTTGTCATACACCCAAAGTCTAGGAGATCTAAAAGGAGAAGAAAAAATGGAATTTAGTGTTAATGTTGATGAAGAATTATTTGGAACAAAAAGTGGAGAAATTATAATTACGGGTATTGATGGAAAAAATAACGAAATTGAATTAGTTAATGCACCAATAAATGTCGTTGGAAAAGAACTCTTCACAATAACTCAAGAAAATATAGCTTTATCAGATGATGAAACTGTAATAAGATTAGAAATTAGCTCAACAATACCAAATTACAATTTCAAATGTTTATACGAGAACCCTTTTACAAATACACAAGAAGAAGCATTACTCTTATTTCCATTAAATGAAATATTAATTTCTAATCCTCTGCAAACTCCAGGAGAATTCCTATTAGAATTTGAATGCATATACAATGATAAAGATAAATTCAAAACAGAATTTGATTTAGAAGTAATAAAAACTAATAAGACTCTTGAAGTTATAGAATCTGAAAAAATAATTTTTGGAAGTAATGATTTTTCAATAAATGTGCTAAATATAAATCCAGATAGACAAGTAATTGAAATTTCAATAGAAGGAGATCTAGAAGGTATTGTGATTCCTTCTGAACCTAGTAAAGTTATAGCAAAAAATGAAACAAGAGAAATATACTTCTCAATAACAAATGAAGAAATATTATTTACATATGCAAACACTTCAAACTCATATATAGTAATTAAAGGAGAAGAAGATTATGTCAAAAAAATTCCTTTGAAAATCTCAACAATTGAACCTGAAGAAGGATTAAGTCTTACAACATACATAGTAATCATATTCATAGCACTCTCGGTAGTAATTTTTGTAATAAGAAGATACAGACATCTAAACTCTCAAGAAGATGCAAATCAAAATAACTATAAAAATGATGATGATTTAATGTTTGATGATTTAGAATTCGAAGAATAAATAGATTAAAAATAACAAAT